>NZ_JBTEKS010000164.1:0-9172 GCF_054333355.1 Methylomagnum sp.
GGTCCTGCCGGGACCGGAAGCCCAGCAGTTGGCAACCTATATTGGCTGGCTCATGCACCGCAGCCTCGGCGGGATCATGGCCGGGGGGCTGTTCGTCTTGCCTTCCCTGTTGGTGTTGGTTGGCTTGAGTTGGATTTATCTGGCTTACGGCCATGTGCCCGCCGTCGCGGGCGCACTCTATGGCATCAAGCCCGCCGTGACCGCCATCGTCTTGTTCGCAGCCTATCGCATTGGCACGCGGGCTTTGAAGAACGGGTTGCTGTGGGCAATGGCCGCGCTGTCGTTTCTGGCGATCTTCGCGCTGGGCACGCCTTTCCCGCTCATGGTGTTAGTGGCCGCTATTCTGGGGGGCATCGGCGGCAAGCTGGCCCCGCATAAATTCGCGGTCGGCGGCGGGCATGGCGCGGCCAAGGCCAGCTACGGCCCCGCGCTGATCGACGACGACACGCCCACGCCGGGACACGCCCGCTTCCGCTGGGGACGGCTGGCCTGGGTGCTGGCGTGGGGTTTGTTGTTGTGGGGCGGCGCCTTGGGCGGGCTGGCCTGGCGCCATGGCTTCGACGGGGCGTTGACGCAGATGGGCTGGTTTTTCACCAAGGCGGCGCTTTTGACCTTCGGCGGCGCTTACGCGGTGTTGCCCTATGTCTATCAAGGGGCGGTGGAGCATTATCACTGGCTCACCCCCCATCAAATGATCGACGGGCTGGCCCTGGGCGAGACCACGCCGGGACCGTTGATTATGGTCGTGACCTTCGTGGGGTACGTGGCGGGCTGGACTCAAGGGCTATTCGGCCCGGATCGGCTGTTTGCGGCGGGGGCGGTGGCCGCGACGGTCGTGACGTACTTCACCTTCTTGCCCAGCTTCGTGTTCATCCTGGCGGGCGGCCCGCTGGTGGAGTCCACCCACGGCAATCTGAAATTCACCGCGCCACTGACCGGCATCACCGCCGCCGTGGTGGGCGTCATCTTGAACCTTGCTCTGTTTTTCGCTTATCACGTCTTCTGGCCGCAAGGCTTCGAGGGGCATTTCGATTTACCCGCCGCGCTGCTGGGATTTGCCGCGTTGCTGGCCCTGTTCCGCTATAAGGCCGGGGTGATTCCGGTAATTGCAAGTAGCGGAGCCGCCGGACTATTGCTCACACTGCTGCAACCCTGGCTATCAAGCCAGTTGGGTGCGTGGCTTTTTACGACCTAAAACGTTCGATTGTTCGAGGAGGAACCATGACTGACCTTACCCGGCGTGAATTTATTACCACCGCGACGGTCGGCGCGACCCTGGCCGCGCTGTCACCCGAAGCCCTTGCTGCAAAACCCAAACAGGAGTCCACAAAAATGTCGCCCATTCCTTCCGCCTTCGCGGCCTCGCACGAAGCCAAGCCTCTGCCCTTCGATCCCGCCAAGCTGGACGGGCTGTCCGAAAAGCTGATCCGCTCCCATTGGGAAAACAATTACGGCGGGTCGGTGAAGGCGCTCAACGCCGTCAAGCAAAAACTGGCCGCATTTCTGGAAGACAAGGACTTGCCCCCTTATGTCTATAACGACCTCAAGCGCGAACACCTGATGCGCACCGGCTCGGTGGTCTTGCACGAATTGTATTTCGGCAATCTGGGCGGCAGCGGCAAGCCGGACGATTCCTTGCGCAAGGCATTGGGCGAGGCGTTCGGCTCATCCGAGACCTGGGAGAAGGAATTCCGGCGCATGGGCGCAGGGCTAGGCGGCGGCTCCGGTTGGGTGACGCTTGGTTACAACCTGCACAGCGGCCTACTGGAAAACTATTGGCAATGGGACCACCTGCACGCGCCCGCCGCCACGCTGCCGATTCTGGTGATGGATATGTACGAGCATTCCTACCAAATGGACTATGGCGCCGCCGCACCGAATTATGTGGACGCCTTTTTCCGCAATATCCGTTGGGAAACGGTGGCCGAACGCCTGGACAAGGCCCGCCGGGCGCGGGCGGCATGATGGGTTTCGCTACGCTCCACCCTCCCATAGCCTTTGGTGTAAGCGAATTCAACCGAATCCTTAAAATCCGTTGATACGCCCGCAGGCTCGGCAGCGCAGCTTTAGTACCCGCACCCGGCCATGATCGGCGCGGGTCGAAGTGGGTTCGAAATCCGTGGAGCCGCATTCGGCGCAATACTTGGGCGCTTTCACCGGGCGCGTCTCCCGGTCGGCGGCGTCGAGGTGTCGGCGTAGCGATTCCGGCCCGTCTGGGCGTTGGAAAATCCGCAGCATACGGCGGATGTATTCGCGGCATTGATTGAAGATGTTTCCCGCCATGGCATTTCCTCCGAATTGCCTGCTTGGACCATCCCGCCAGCCTTTCCGTTGTAGGGGATCGAGTCGGGATTGTTTTGCCCTCGCACGCGCCCTGCTGCTTTATGCGAAAACCTTTGTTTCCCTCCCGTCAAATCTGAAAAAACGAAGATCGGGTATCATCCGCTGCCCAGCGGTCGGCGTCTGCCGCAAGGGAGTCAACCCCCGCCCCGCCCCTCTTTTTATCCATCCATCCCAACGAGACCTAACCATGTCCAACGAAATCCCCGGCGAGTGCCGCTATTTCCTCACTTATAGCGGGGTCAAGCTGCCTTTCAAACTTCTCAATCCGCTGGAGCCGGAACAGATCGAAAACCGGAACACCTATTTCCGGGGCTACTTCGACGCTGAGAATTGCCTGCTCAGCCTGCAAAAGATGGTCTACGGCGAACTCGAAATGGAACACCGTTACACCTATCACGGCAACGGCGTCCTCAAAGCGGCGGAAATCATCGACATTGATGGCGAGGTCACGGTGCTGAGTTTCGACGAGAATGGCGAGCCGCTGGATTCCTGAATCCGACAATCGCCCGGCCAATGTCGGGTTCAAAACATGCATAGGCGGTGATTATATTAATAAAATCAATAGCATAAAAACTGGCATACCGCGTGCTTCCTCTATTCGCACACCTCCACAGCACCCACCAGAGGAATAACGACAATGCAGTTACCCGTACTGAACTCCCACGAACCCGCCGCAGCGCAAGGCGGTTGCAGCGCCTCTTCCTGTGGTTCCACCGACGAGCAGGTGAACCAACTCCCGGACCACATCCGCGAGAAGGTGCAGAACCACCCCTGCTACTCCGAGGACGCCCACCACTACTTCGCCCGGATGCATGTCGCGGTGGCCCCGGCCTGCAATATCCAGTGCCATTACTGCAACCGTAAATACGACTGCGCCAACGAATCCCGCCCCGGCGTGGTCTCCGAGTTGCTGACCCCGGATCAGGCGGTCAAGAAGACCATGGCGGTCGCGGCGAAGATTCCGCAGATGACCGTGCTGGGCATCGCCGGTCCCGGCGACCCCCTGGCGAACCCGGAGCGGACCTTCGAGACCTTCCGCCAACTGAGTCAGGACGCCCCGGACATCAAGCTGTGCGTTTCCACCAACGGCCTGGCGCTGCCGGAATCCGTGGAGGAGCTGTCCAAGCACAACATCGACCACGTCACCATCACCATCAACACAGTGGACCCGGACATCGGCGCCCAGATATATCCCTGGATTTTCTGGAAGAACAAGCGCATCCATGGCCGCGAGGGCGCCGCCATCCTCATCGAGCAGCAGCAAAAAGGGCTGGAGATGCTGGTGGCCAAGGGCATCCTGGTCAAGGTCAACTCGGTGATGATTCCGGGCATCAACGACCAGCATTTGGCGGAAGTCAGCAAGATCGTCAAATCCAAGGGCGCCTTCCTGCACAACGTTATGCCGCTGATCGCCGAGGCCGAGCATGGCACCTTCTACGGCGTGATGGGCCAGCGCGGGCCTTCGCCGGACGAGTTGATGGACTTGCAGGAAGCCTGCTCCGGCGACATGAACATGATGCGCCATTGCCGCCAGTGCCGCGCCGACGCGGTGGGCCTGTTGGGCGAGGACCGGGGTTCCGAGTTCACGCTGGACAAGATCGACGCCATGGAAATCGACTACCAGTCGGCCATGGAAATGCGCAAAGTCGTTCAGGAAGGCATCCTCGCCGACATGAATGAAAAGCGCGCCGCCCAGGCCGAGAAGGCCAAGCCGAAGATTCCGGCGGGCACCCGCCCGGTGTTGATGGCCATCGCCACCTCCGGCCAAGGCGTCATCAACCAGCACTTCGGCCACGCCAAGGAGTTCCAGATTTATCAGGCGTCCCCGGAAGGCATGAAGTTCATGTCCCACCGGAAGACCGACCAGTATTGCTCCGGCGATTCCACCTGTGGCGAAGCGGAATCGGCCCTGGTTCGCACCATCCGCTCGCTGGAAGGCTGCGAGGCGGTGCTGTGTTCGAAGATCGGCTACGAGCCGTGGGAAATGCTGGAAGAGGCGGGCATCGTGCCGAACGGTGAACACGCGATGGAAACCATCGAGGAAGCCGTGATGGCGGTGTACCTGGAAATGTTCAATGGCGGGAAGCTGACGGAGAAGCCCGCCGCGTTGAGCCGGGCCAACGGCTAGCCGTCTCGCTGTAGGTCGGGCTTAAGCCCGACTAGCCGTCTCGTTGTAGGTCGGGCTTAAGCCCGACCTACAAAGCTTTATTCACACCGGCCAGAGCGGCGCTTCGTCCATCAGGGCGATTTGCTCGCGAAGCTCTTGAATGCGGTCGTGCCAATAACGTGGCGTGCCGAACCACGGGAACGCCTGCGGAAACGCCGGGTCTTTCCAGCGCCGGGCCAGCCAGCCCGCATAATGGATCAAGCGCAGGGTGCGCAGGGCTTCGATGAGATGGATTTCCCGGCTGTCGAAGTCGAAGAAGCATTCATACCCCGTCAACAAATGCCCCAATTGCCGACTCATTTCCAGCCGGTTGCCCGACAAGAACATCCACAAATCCTGAATCGCCGGACCCATCCGGCTATCGTCGAAATCCACCAAGTACGGACCATCGCCCGCCCATAGCACGTTGCCGCCGTAGCAGTCGCCATGCAATCGCAAGGCGCCGACGGCTCCGGCCCGCTCGAAACAGGTTCGCACCTTATCCAAGGCCAAAGCCGACGCGCTTTCGTAGGAGTCCCGCGCATCCGCCGGAATGAAACCCTCCGCCAGCAGAAACTCACGCGGTTCCTCGCCAAAGCTGGCGATGTCCAGCGTGGGGCGCTCGCGATAGGGCTGCAACGCGCCGACGGCGTGAATCCGCCCAATCAAGCGGCCCATGCGCTCCAGGATGTCGAAGTCGTCGAACTCGGCGGCATGACCGCCCTGTCTCGGGAAGGCCGCGAAGCGGAAGCCCTCGAACTCGTGCAGCGTCAGCCCGTCCTCGCCTTCCAGCGCGGGCACCACCGGCAATTCGGCGTCCACCAGTTCCCGCAGAAAAGCGTGTTCTTCCAGAATTTGAGCGTCGGTCCAGCGCTCCGGGCGGTAGAACTTCGCCACCACCGGCGGGCCGTCCTCCATGCCCACCTGATAGACGCGGTTTTCATAGCTGTGCAGCGCCAGCAACCGGCCATCGCATTGAAACCCCGCGCTATCCAGGGCATTCATCACGCGGTCGGGCGTCAGAGAAAAATAAGGTGTCGTGTTAGTCATGGACCCATTCTACAAAGTGCTTAGTGATTAGTGACGGATGGTTAATAAAAAAGTTTGACACGATCCGCGCCCAACTTAACTCGCCCCTCGCCCCGCCGGATAGACCCCCGCCGTCCCACGTCTAACCAACTGAATTGCCCAGACCTTCTGGGCGAATCCTAGACGGCTTTTGTAAGAACATCATGGAGGATACCCGTATGCGAATTACCACCGCGTTGATCGCCGCCGCCATCGCCGTTTCCGGCACCGTCGAAGCGGGCGAGGAAGAACGGAAAATTTCCCTGAGCGACCTGCCGCCCGATGTCAAAGCCGCTGCGGACAAGGCCGTGCCGGGGGCGAAATGGCACAGCGCCGAACAGGAAACCGGCAAGGGCGGCGTCCATTACGAACTCAAGGGCAAGGGAATCGAGAACGACCGCGAGGTGGAAGTGGAGGTCATGCCCGACGGCAAGCTGCTCCAGACCGAAATCGAAGTGCCCATGAAGGAAGTCCCCGAGCCGGTCCGCGCCGCGTTCAAGGAGCGCTGGCCGGATTCCAAGCCCAAGGAAGTGAAGGCCGTCACCCGGCAAAATGGCGCCAGCGGCTACGAGTTCGAGGAAGCCCGGGGCTTGGGCAAGGAATTCGAAGTGTTCATCTCCGGGGATGGCAAAACGGTGGAGGTCAAGGAGGATTGAGGGCGCTCGGCGGGGCGGCGAATGGATGGGGTGGGCGTGTACTCATACGGGAAGCGGCCCCAGACAACACGGTTCTGACGGCGTGGCATGAATGTGGCATTTATAATCCCGCTTCGGGCGCATTCCCGAATGTTCATGCCCACCATCCCCAACATCACTAGGAGAAGAATCGTGAAGAAAATCCTGCCTGCCCTGGCCCTCATCGCCGCCGCCCCGTTCTGCCAAGCCGAATCCGTGGCCCCCGCCCCCAATGGCCTGGTCCGTCCCGAGGGCTACCGGGATTGGCGCGTCATCGCCGTTTCTCAACGCACCGAGAGCGGCACCCTCCGGGCCATCCTGGGCAACGACGCCGCCGTCGCCGCCGCCCGCGCTGGCAAGACCAACCCCTGGCCGGACGGGGCGATCCTCGCCAAGGCGTCCTGGAAGCAAACCACCCACAGCAAATTCCCCACCGCCATCGTGCCAAACGAATTGACCCATGTGGATTTCATGGTGAAGGATTCGGCCAAGTACAGCGCGACCGGTGGCTGGGGCTTTGGCCGGTGGCTGGGCGACAAGGCCGAGCCCTATGGCAAGAGCGCCGAGTTCGCCCAGGAATGCTTCGGCTGCCATGGCGCCGCCAAGGATAACGACTGGGTGTTCACCGCCCCGGTCAAGCTGCCCTGATATTTAAGGCCGCGATTCCGGCGCGGGAAAAGCGCCGGAGCCGGGTGGCGTGAGCCTCTGTTTGGGCCTGTCCCGGCCTTGCCCTGTGGGTTTGGGAAATATTCCGGGTCCATGTAAAATGCGCCTCGCGCCACCCTCCCCGCGAGAACACCACCGCCGGAACGCCTCCCCTGAGGCGTTCCGGCGCGGTTTTTCTTACCGGACCATCCCGGCGGGGACGCGAAACGGACGGACCCCCGGCCCAGTCTAAAAGCGAGCAAGCGCGGCGCTTGCATCAACCAGAACACCCCCAAAAAAGCGGCCGCCGGAATCCCCGGTTCGGGGGATTCTCTTAAAAAACAAAGTAGACAGGAACCTTGAAATGACTTTTGTAGTAACCGAGAACTGCATCAAGTGCAAATACACCGACTGCGTGGACGTGTGCCCGGTCGATTGCTTCCATGAAGGCCCGAATTTCCTGGTCATCGACCCCGACGAATGCATCGACTGCACCCTGTGCGAACCGGAGTGCCCGGCCCACGCCATTTTCTCCGAGGACGAAGTGCCCGCCGAGATGCAGGACTTCATCCAGTTGAACGCCGATCTGTCGAAGACCTGGCCGAGCATCACCGAAGTCTCGCCCGCCTCCGAGGAGGCCGACGCTTGGAACGGCAAGCCGGGCAAGCGGGAACTCCTCGAAAAATAGTCCACGCCCAGCCGCAGCAACCGCCGCTGCCGCCCTCGCTGACGTTTCGGCGACCGGGCGGCGGATGTTGGGCGGGGCGAATGGCTTTGGCTCGTACAATTCCAAGGGGCACGACGCCGCCGCAATCGTCCCGGCCCGCGCCTTCCCGCCCATCTCGTTCAAACGCAGTCATGCGCCCGCCACGCGGGAATGCTTGCTCCTCATCATCCCGCGCAATTCCTGCCCCGCAAACATCACCCACTTTCGCCGCCGCCAAACTATAGATGACACCGTTGGCAAAGCGACATTTTGCCCCCTCTAGCTCTGGGAGAAGGCTGGGGTGAGGGGGGTCAAATGAAGCTTTCATTCCACCGTCATCTATAACTGAGCGGCGCTGGGTTCAGTCCGTGACTGCGCCCGTTCCGACGGCCCAGTCGGCCAATCGCGAAGCCCGTGCCCCCAAGAATCGCCATGAATAAGCCCGCGTTTTTCATATCTCAATGATATACTCGGGGTGATATTTTCACGCTTTTTGGAATAAGAACAGGATTCGGACGCTTCATGAAACTTCAGCAACTACGCTACATCTGGGAAGTCGCACAGCACGAGCTGAACGTCTCCGCCACGGCGGACAGCCTGTATACCTCGCAACCTGGCATCAGCAAGCAAATCCGCTTGTTGGAAGATGAACTGGGCATGCCCATCTTCGCCCGCAACGGCAAGCATCTGACCGAACTCACCGCCGCCGGGCGGGCGATCGTGGCGATAGCGGGGGAAATTCTCGGCAAGGTGCAGGACATCCGCCACATCGCCCAGGAACACCGGGACAACAAGGTCGGCTCGCTGTCCATCTCCACCACCCACACCCAGGCCCGTTACGCCCTGCCGCCCGCCATCCGGGAATTCATGCGGCGCTATCCGGGCATCAAGCTCAACATCAACCAGGGCACGCCCATCCAGATTTCCGAGCAGGCGTCGCGGGGCGTGGTGGATATGTGCATCGCCACGGAAGCCATGGAGTTGTTCGAGAATTTGGTGATGCTGCCCTGCTACCGCTGGAACCGTTGCGTTTTGGTGCCCCAAGGCCATCCGCTCGCCGACCTGGAAACCCTCACGCTCCAAGATGTGGCCACCCATCCGCTGGTGACTTACACCTTCGGCTTCACGGGGCGCTCCCAGCTTGACTACGCCTTTGACCAAGCCGGGTTGCATCCGCAGTTGTCCTTGACCGCCGTGGACGCCGATGTCATCAAGACTTATGTGCGGCTGGGGCTGGGCGTGGGCATCGTCGCCCACATGGCCTATGACCCGGTGGCGGACGCCGATTTGATTGCCATGGACGCCAGCCATTTGTTCGGGGCCAGCACCACCAAGATTGGCCTCCGGCGGGATATGTTCATCCGGGGCTTCATTTACGACTTCATCCGCATCTTCGCGCCGCACCTGACGCGGGAATTGATCGACCAAGCCATGGAGTTGCGGGAGAAGAAAGACCTCGATGCCTTATTCAAGAACATCGAGTTGCCGGTGCATTGAAGAAGTGGTCAGTGATTAGTGGCGAGTGGTTAGAAAAAACCATTGACACAACGAGTCGCAATCCAACCATCAAATCCACTAACCACTAACCAC
>NZ_JBTEKS010000165.1:0-9108 GCF_054333355.1 Methylomagnum sp.
GAGTACAGGCCCGACCTACGAGTTTATCGGCAATAAAGCTTGGTGTGTTCCAACGCCGGGAACGCCGCCCGCACCTTCTCCAGCCGGTCCCGGTCGAACTCGGCGGTGACGACCCCGGCTCCTTGGACTTGGCTGGCAAGAATGACGCCCCAGGGATCGACCACCATGCTGTGGCCGTAGGTCTCCCGGCCATTCAGGTGGAACCCGCCCTGGTTGGCGGCGACGGTGTAGCAGAGGTTCTCGACGGAACGGGCGCGGACCAGGATTTCCCAATGCGCCGCGCCGGTGCGGGCGGTGAAGGCGGACGGCACGGCCAGGATGTCCATCCCGACGGAAGACATCTGCCGGTATAGCTCGGGGAAGCGGATGTCATAACACACCGTGAGGCCCAGCCGCCCGAACGGTGTGTCCAGCACCAGCGCGTCCTCGCCGGCCTCGATGGTGGCGGATTCCTTGTAATGCTCCTCGGTGCCCGGCACGCTCACGTCGAACAGGTGAATCTTGTCGTAGCGCCCGACCCGCTGGCCCTTGTCGTCGTAGATCAAGCAAGCGGCGCGGGCCTTGCCGTTGTTGGCGCGGATCGGCATGGTGCCGCCCACCAGCCAGATTTTGTGGCGCTCGGCCATCTTGGCGAGGAATTCCTGAATCGGTCCCTTGCCGTCCTCCTCGGCCACGTCCAGCTTGTCCGTCTCCTTCTTGCCCATGAGGGCGAAATTCTCCGGCAGCACCACCAGCCGCGCCCCCCGGATGGCGGCTTTTTCGATGAGCCTGCCAGCCTCGATCAAATTGGCGCTCACGCTGGGGCTGGAGGCCATTTGGATGGCGGCGAGTAGGGTTTTTCTCATTTCTTCTGCTCCTCTTGCTGGCCGGCGAAACCGGATAAATTCTTGACGCCGCTCCAGGCTTGGTCGAGTACGTCCAGCGGCATGTGATTGTGATGAATGCGGGTGATTGTGGGGTTGTCCCAGGAACCTTGGACGGCGTAATGGGTGGTGGCGATGCTGTCCACTTCCTCGCCGACCAATTGCTGGGCCAGCAGCAGCGCCGCGCCGACCGCTGGGCCACCGGCCAGGGCACCGGCTATCGGCAGGGCGACGGACGTGCGCGGAATGACGGCCACGGACTGGTCCAAGTCCTTGGCGACCAATCCGGCCCGTCCGCCGATGATGATTCGGGCGGACACGGCGTCAATCAGGAAGCCCTCCGTAATCGCTTGACTCCCGCCCAGGCGGAAGGTTCCGGCGACCCCATCGTAGGCCAGCCCCTTGCCGAACATGTCGCTGAAATCGAGGCTCAGCCGCCGCCACAACGACTGCAAGTTTAACATACCGATCACCCGCCCCAGGCCCGGCTCCACGTTGAGCAGCCCGCCCTTGCCGAGAGCCAATTTGACCTCGCCCGTGACGGTGGCGGCGGCGTAGCGATGCGGGGCGCCCGGCCAATCCAGGCTGAATTGCGAGTCCGTCGGCGTGTCCCGCACGTCGCCGCCTTTGCCGATGGCGGCGAGGAATTCCCCCAGGCTGGCGATGTGCAGCTTGCCTTCCAGATGGGTGCTGGCGGAGCGGTTCGGGGCGTGGGTCCAGTGGCCGCGCAGGTCCAGTTGATGGGCTTTGGTTTTTACGCCGAGTGTTTTAATGACCATCCCGTGGGCGCGGCGCTCGGTGTCCAATTCCAAGGGGCCGAGGTCGGCATTTTTCCAGAGTAGCCGCTTGGCCCGTAGCCGCAGGCTGGGCACGCTGGCGGGGTCGATGTCTCCGGCGTCGTCAGGGCCGACCGGCGGGGTGGCGCTGGCGGATGGCTGGGGCGGATTGGGCCGGGCGGGCGCGGTGGGCAGTTTGAGCCGGTCCAGGTCGGCACGGATCGAGTCCGCCGTCGCGGTGAATTCCCCTTGGAGATAGTCGCCGTCGATCCGCCCCCGCCAAGCGCTCTCCCGGCGCTCCGCATCTCCGGCGAAGCGCCCGAAGTCCGCGCCATTCCAGGCCAGTTTGCCGATGCGCCAATGCACTTCCCGCAGCAACCCCGCGCCCGCGCCGCCCGCTGGATTCTCGTTCCACCAGCGCCGCCACGCGCCCGCGTCCAAGCCATCCAGTCGGGCGGCGAACCCCAGCCCCGGCATCATCCGGCCCGTCGCGGGCAAGGGCTGGCCGAAAGCAATGTCGCCACCACTCAGACGGAGACCTTCCGGTCCATCGAGCAAGCGCAGCCTGGCTTTCAAGTCCGGGCCGTAGGTCAATTGAACAGGCGTTTCGCGACCGGCTTGCAGGCTGGTTTCGATGGTGAGGGCGCGGGTCTCCGAGGCTGGCTTGCCGAGGGGCGCGGGCAAATCCAGGGCGATGCCGACGAGGTCGGACGCAAGCGCCAGCCGCACGGGCGCGTTCTGGGCGTCAAGCGTTTCCGGCAAGGCCAGGTCCAGCCGATAGTCCGCCGCGCCCTTCGCCCAATGCCATAGGTCCGCCGGGAAGGTTTGGCCCAAGGTGGCGACACTTGCTTTGCCTTGGACGCCGATCCGAATCTCGCCCGCCTCGGATTTGACGCCGATCACCGCCGGTTGGCCGAGGAGCTTCGCCCGGATGGCGTCGCTGCGGAATCCCTCGCCATTGAAGTGGAGCGGCCCTTCGATGTGGCTGAGGGCTAGGTCGAGGGCGCTGATTTTTAGCCCGGCCCGGCGGAAGTTGGCGGTGCCTTCCGCGCTGGTTTGGCCCAGTTTGGAATTCAGCGGCACGGCCAGCTTCAGGGCGACATCGGCCTCGCCGGAGGCGCTGGCGTCTTTGCCCAGCCGCTCGGGAATCTTGCGGAGCGGCGAGTGGGCCAGGAACTCCAGCGCGTCCGCCACGCCGGTGCGCACCCGGCCCGTGATGCGCAGCCAGGGATTGTTGGCCAGCAGATTGTCGATGTTGCCGTGCGCCTCGACGATCTGACCCGCCCCGATGCGTCCTTGGCGGGCGTCCAGGGTCACGGACGCGCTTTGGAAGAGCGCGTGCAACCGGGTCTGGGTCACCGGGAGCCAGTCGGGGTTGAAGGTCAGCCGTAAATCTTCGGTGTCCAATTCGGCCCGGAACAGCCCTTCCCCCTTACCGAACGGGAAGTCGGCGGCGAATCCCTTGAAGAGGATGTCGGCGCGGGAAATCCGGCCCGCGTTCAACGCGCCATCCGCCCAGCGGGCCGCGTCCGGCACCAGGGCCGAGGGGATGTAGTGCCGAACCGCCGCCACGTCCACGCCCGTGAGGCGGGCTTCGAGATCGACGTAAGGCGGGGCATTCACCGCTTTAGAAAGCGCTAGCCGACCCTGGCCTTGCAATGCCAGTTCGGCGTTGCGGGCGGAGACGGACGGCCACGCCAGCCGCCAATCCGACTTGGTTTGCCGCCACGCCAATTCGGCCCGCAGTTCGGTCAGGGGGATGGGCCGCCTCAAGCCCAGCGCCGCCAGATTCAAATGGCCCGGCCTGACGGACAGGGTGGCGTGGCCCGCGCCGTCCGTGCCGCAGGCGTTACCACCCAGCCCGGAAAAGCCCGGCACGGTTTGCCAGGCATGGGCGGCCAAGTCCCGGAATTGCCCGCATAGCGCCAGCCGTTCGCCCATGGGCGCGCCGGGCGAATAAAACAACCGGGCATCACCCAGCGAGCCGTGCGGAGCCAGGGCGCGTAGGGCGGCGCGGGTATCCCCGTCCAGCAGCGCCAGCGAATTTAGGGCGCTGCCCACGTCGCCGAGGTCCAGGTGCGAGGCGGCCGCGCTCAGGCTGGACAAGGCGCCGTCCGGTCGGCGGCTGACCGCGACCGCTAATCGGCTGTCCGGCCAGGGATCGTGGAGCGCGGGCCGAAATCCCGTCAGATCGAGCCGCCAGCCGTCCGGGCGGTTCTCCCAGAAAAACCGCGTGGCTAGGGAGTGCAGCGCCAATGGGTGTTCGGTGTGTTGGTCCGGGCGATGCTCGAACAGCGGGGCGGTGAGCGAGACATCCCCGGCCACCGAGCGCCACGCGCCTTGCCAGTTCAGCCAGATTCGGGCATCGGCGGCACCGGCGCGGAGTCCCAGGCGGGCGGCGGGCAGGACGCTGGTCAGGCGGGCGGCGTCGAGTCCGTGGCCTTCCAGGTAGATCGTGCCGCGCCAGCCGGTCGGCTCGAACAAATCGCCGCGAGCGTCCAGGGCGAGTCGGAGGGACTGTCCTAACCCGTCGGGCAAGGCGAAGTCGGCGGACAGCCGGTGCCGGTGGCGGGTGTTGCGCAGCCATAGGTTGATCCGCCCGAGGGGGAGCGGCGGCGTGCCGGTGCGTAAATCCTGCCAGTCCACCTCCGCGTCCAACAGGCCAATGTCGCCCCCGGCCAGCAGCCAGGCGGGCGGTTTCTCGGCGATGGTGAGTCCGATGACCGCGAGGGTGCCGTCGGGCTTGCGGCGGATCGAGAGCTTGGGGCCGACCACTTCGATCCGGTTGAAGCGCGGCTCGCCCGCCGCGAGGCTGCGGAACGTGTCGAGATTCAGCCGCACCGTGGCGAAGCGGATGGCGGAGCGGCCTTGCGGATCCAGGATGTGTAGCCCCTCGATGAAGATTTCCGGGTGGAAGCCGCGCAAATGGGCGGACAGGGCGTCGATGCGCACGGTTTCGCCGATGAGGGTGCCGATTTGGGCGGCGAGGGGTGCGCGGAATTCGGCGACTTTCGGCAGCAGCCACAGGCGGAGGACGCTGAGGGAAAGCGCCAAGGCGACCAGGGCGGCGAGGAAAGCATGGAGCGCCGCCCGGCGGGCGAGGTGGAGGAGGGTTTTCAAGAAGATGGGCTACCGGGGGAAAACATCTATCGTTCCCACGGTCTCCGTGGGAGTGCATCCTGGGACGCTCCGCATCCCGTGTCGGGATGAACGAATCCCCGCTTCAACGGCGGCTTGTGAGTATCACGATTTCCCTGCGGACATCGTGGCAAGGATTCAAAAGAACCTGCTATTTGAGGCATTCCCAGTCCTCCTCATCCACGATGGGGCTGACCAAATCGCCTTGGGTTTTGCCTTTCCCGGCAATGGCAGGATGGGGGCGACGGGGTGAAGGCATGTCCTCCTCAAATCCATGGGCTTGATACCCGGCCCACAGTTGTTCATATAGGGCATCGGCACGGGCCTGTGATTCGGGGGACATTTTGTCCGCCAACTCAGAGAATTTCTTGGTCATTTGTGGCGGCCTCCCTCTAAAAATCAATGTTCGCGCAACTTGGGGCTAGCGGGGAAATGGTCGTTTGTTCCTGCTGCGACGGGACGCGGAGCGTCCGAGGATGCATTCCCACGGAGACCGTCACTGCCATTAAGTTAGGCTACCCGTTCGCTGAGCGGAGTCGAAGCGAACCTACCGAGAGGCTTTGATTTCGCTGGCTTCGACTCCGCTCAGCCAACGAAATCAAAGCCCGCGCACTCTTAACTTAATGGTAGTGACGGAGACCGTGGGAACGATACGTTCTAGCTACAACAACACCACATCATACTGTTCCTGGTTGTACTGGGCCTCCGCCCGGAACTTGATGTGAACCCCGACGAAGGCTTCCAGTTCCGACAGCGTGTCCGCCTCCTCGTCCAGCAGCCGCTCCACCACCTCGTTGGAGGCCAGCACCAGCAATTCCTGTACGTTGTACTGCCGCACCTCGCGGATGATTTCCCGGAAAATATCCAGGCACACGGTTTCCGCCGTCTTCAGGACGCCGCGCCCGGCGCAGGCGGGGCAGGGTTCGCAGAGGATATGCTCCAGGCTCTCGCGGGTGCGCTTGCGGGTCATCTCCACCAGCCCAAGGCTCGACACCTCGCTGATGGTGTTCTTGGCGTGGTCCTTCTCCAGATGCTTTTGCAGGGCGTGCAGGACTTGGCGGCGGTGGTCCTCGTCGCGCATGTCGATGAAGTCGATGATGATGATGCCGCCGAGATTGCGCAGCCTAAGTTGCCGGGCGATGGCCTGAGCCGCTTCCAGGTTGGTCTTGAAGATGGTTTCCTCCAGGTTGCGCCCGCCGACGAACGCCCCGGTGTTCACGTCGATGGTGGTCATCGCCTCGGTCTGGTCGAAGATCAAATAGCCGCCCGACTTGAGGACCACCCGCCGCTCCAGGGCTTTCTGGATTTCGTCCTCGACGCCGTACAGGTCGAACAGTGGGCGCTCGCCCGAATAGTGTTCCAGCAGCGGCGCCAGTTCCGGCACGAACTCCTTGGCGAACTTGGCGAGGCGCGTGTAGGTCTCCCGCGAATCCACCCGGACCTTCTCCACCTTGGCGCGGTGCATGTCCCGCAGCACCCTCATGCTGAGCGGCAAGTCCTCGTGCAGCAGGGTCTTGGGCTTGGCGGTGCGGTTCCGTTGGGCGATGGAATTCCACAGTTTCAGCAGGAACAGCATGTCGGCCTTGAGGGCGGCGTCGTCGATGCCCTCGGCGGCGGTGCGGGCGATGAAGCCGCCGGTGCCATGCTCCTTCTGAAAGCCGTCCACGCAGTGCCGCAGCCGGACCCGTTCCCGGTCGCACTCGATGCGTTGGGACACGCCATTGATTTTGGCGTAGGGCATGTACACCTGATAAACCGACGGGATGGAAATGTCCGTGGTCAGCCGCGCCCCTTTGGCCCCGATGGGGTCTTTCACCACTTGGACGACCAGCTCCTGGCCGTCGCGGAAGATCAGCTCGATCTGGTCGGTGGTGGTCTTTTCCCGGTCGATGCAGCAGAGGTCGGAGATGTGCAGGAACGCCGCCCGCTCCAAGCCGATGTCCACGAAGGCCGCCTGCATCCCCGGCAGGATGCGGCAGATTTTGCCTTTATAGATGTTGCCGACCAGCCCGCGTCGGCGGGTGCGTTCGATCAGGACTTCTTGCAATACCCCGTTCTCGACCACGGCGACGCGGGTTTCGGGCGGGGTGACGTTGATTAGGACTTCGTCACTCATGGGGGCGGCGCATCCTTGCGGCGTGGGTAAGCGCCGGACGGCGGGTAGCCGCTCGAACGACTGTTCCGCTGAATTCCGCATCGTTCATCAGCGCAACGCCTCGTCCGCCATGTCCGCGAACAGCACTTGATCCGCCCAGCGCAGCAGGGTGTCCTCGTCGGCCTTGGCGACGCGCTTTCGCATTTCCGGGGAGGGCGGGCCGAATTTTCGGGTCATTAGGTGCGACGGCATGCCCACCCGTTCCTTGTGGCGTCCTTTACGCTCGCCTTCCCGGCGTCCCAGCAAGACGCCTTGTTGTTTGCCTTGTTCGATGTGGCGGTCGATGAAAGTCTGCATGTCGTCATCTCCTCTCAGTTTGGTTTCGATCAACTCGCGGATGTCGGCCTCATCCAGCCGCTTGCTGCTTTGCACATAGTACCGCAGCAACACTTCCAGCATTTCCAGGGCGGTTTCGTGGAAAAAGCGGCGTAGGGAGTGGCAAGGGAAGCGGCGATGGGGGCGGATTGTAGCGCCCGGAGTGGATCGGTGCCTAATGGTGGCGGGCCGACGGGCGGTGGGGCAAGGCGGCGATTACGGCGCGGGGATTTGTATCCCGATTCGCCGCAGCAACTCCGCCGTCTCGAACAGCGGCAGGCCCATCACCCCGGAATAGCTGCCGGAAAGATGGCGGATGAACACCGCGCCCAAGCCTTGGACGGCGTAGGCGCCAGCCTTGCCCTGGGGTTCGCCGGTGGCCCAATAGGCTTCGATCTCTTCGGCGGTGAGGTCGCGGAACGTGACGGTGCTGGTGCTGAGGGCTTCCCAATGCGCCCCGCCCAGCCGCAGGGAGACGGCGCTTAGCACCCGGTGTTCGCGGCCCGACAGCCGGGCCAGCAGGTCGGCGGCGTGATCGAAATCGCGGGGCTTGCCGAGGATTTCGCCGTCCAGCACCACTTCCGTGTCCGCCGCCAGCACGGGCCGGGTGCCGCCGTTTAAGGCTTGCGCCGCCAGGGATTTGTCAGCAGCGACGCGGCGGACGTAGGCTTCCGGCGCTTCGCCCGGTGCCGGGCGTTCCTCAACGTCGGCGGGCAGCACCTCGTAGGCCACGCCCAATTGGTCCAGCAGTTCGCGGCGGCGGGGGGAGGCGGAGGCGAGGATGAGAAGTGGGGTGGGGGAGGGCATTATTGCGAGGGTTGGAGTCACAGCTTAATCATCGCCACAATGAAGGCCGCCTGCGCGAATAATAGGCCGATCATCCATTTGATGAGGTCGGATTTGAGTTCAGCCATGCGGGTTTCCAGCCGAAGTTCGGACTCCTTCATCCGAGTCTCCAGTTCCTTGATGTCCTGCTTGGTGGCGAGGCGATCTTCGATAAGCTTGCGGTGTTCGTCCACGAAGATTTCTGCTTGTTCTTCGCTGAAGCCCGCTCCTTGTGGCGCTTGATGAAGGCATGGGTATCGAAAACCAGGGTAGCCATGTGATTCACCTGTGATGGATTGGGGCAGCCGTTGGCGGCTAAGTTGGGCGGAGTGCTAACGATGATAAGGATGATTTTGCAGGATGCTCCACGCCCGGTAAATCTGCTCGGCCACGACCACCCGGACGATGGGGTGGGGCAGGGTGAGGCGGGACAAACTCCACTGTTGATTGGCCCGTTGGCGGCAGGCGTCCGCGAGGCCATCCGGCCCGCCCACCAGCAGGGCGACGCGGCGGGTGTTGGTCATCCAGTGGGCGAGATTCTCGGCCAGGTCCGGGGTGGTCCAGGCTTTGCCGCCGACTTCCAGAGCCACCACATGGTCGTCGCGGGTCAGGGCGGCGAGGATGCGTTCGCCCTCGTCCTCCATCCAGCGGGCCGGTTCCAGGTTCTTGCCGCGCTTGGCGGGGGCGATTTCGCGGAGGACCAGTTCGCATTCGCGGGGCAGACGCTTGGCGTATTCCTCGTAGCCTTCCGTGACCCAGCGGGGCATTCGGGTGCCGACGGCGATGAGGTGGATTTGCATGAAGGAGTTTCCCGGCCTAAGAAAGAGCCGGGATTATATAAGGGGAAACTGGCAGGCTATTCTGGCGGTCCCCAGGCGGCGCGTCACTGCCATTAAGTTAGTTCGTCTCATGATCGGTCCCGTCCAGGGAAGGACACATTAGAACACCCCACGGGGTGGCCGCGGTATAGCCAAATTTTCACTGGCAAGTGACTTTTGGAGTACCGTCCATGTGCATCAAGGTTTGTATCGTCTCC
>NZ_JBTEKS010000166.1:0-9101 GCF_054333355.1 Methylomagnum sp.
CGCGACGAGGGCGACGATGGCCGCGACAGCCTCGACCGGCACGGCGGCAGCGAAGACTCGACGCTGTCGGTGCCCGACTGGATCAACCAAATCCATACCCTTTTCCCCCAGGAAACCATCGAGCGCCTGGAGCGCGACGCCATCGAGCGCTACGGTATCGACGAAATCGTCACCAACCCGGACGTGCTGGAACGCGCCATCCCCAACCCGGCCCTGCTGGAAGCCGTGCTGCGCACCAAGCACCTGATGAATCCCGACGTGCTGGCGATGGCGCGAAAACTCGTCGCCAAGGTGGTGCAGGAAATTATGGAGAAACTCGCCAAGGACATCGAACGCTCGTTCAGCGGCGTCAAGCGCAAACAGCAAGTGGTGCCGACCGGCGCCGCCAGCCAGTTCGCCGCCGGGGAAACCCTCCGCCGCAACCTCCGTCACTACGACCCGGCCACCCGCCGCCTGATCGTCGCCCGGCCCTGGTTCCACCACAACACCCGCCGCCGCCTGCAACGCTGGCAAATCATCCTGCTGGTGGACCAGAGCGGCAGCATGGTGTCGTCGGTCATCCATTCGGCGGTCACGGCCTCCTGCCTGTGGGGGCTGCCCGGCGTCAAAACCCACCTCATCGCCTTCGACACCGAAGTCGTCGATCTCACCGACAGCGCCGAAGACCCGGTGGAGGTGCTGATGAAGGTGCAATTGGGCGGCGGCACCTACATCGGCAAGGCGCTGGCCTACGCGGCGGAACAGATCGAAGTGCCGACCCGCGCCATCGTCGTGCTGGTCAGTGACTTTTACGAAGGAATGCCCGAATACCAACTGGTGTCGCTGACCAGTTCGCTGGTGGCGCAAGGCACGAAAGTGCTGGGGCTGGCGGCGCTCAACGATCAGGCCGAGGCGGATTTCGACCGCAATCTCGCGCAAAAACTGGTGGACGCGGGGGCTCACGTCGCCGCCATGACGCCCGGCCAATTGGCGGCATGGCTGGCGGAGAAACTGGGATGAGCCGGGAAGACCTGTTGCGATTATCCCCGGAAGCCCTGGCCCAAGCCGCCAATCTCGGGCTGGTCAAACGCGCCACGCGGGAACTGGAGGGCGGCTACCGGCCCACGCTGGCCCTGGACGACACCGGCACGCTCACCGCCACGTTCAGCGATGGCGTCGTCACCGTCTGGGAGGCGGAAAAGCCCATCCAGCACACCCGGTGCAGTTGCGGCGCGGCGGGCGTGTGTCGGCATCGGATCATGGCCGCGCTGGCCTACCGGGCGGAAGCCGAGTCGGCCCCGCCGCCGCTGACCTCGCCCGCCCGCGTGGACGACGCCACCCTGGCCCGGCTGATTCCGGCCCGTGTTTTCGCGTTGGCGGAAAGCCGCAAGCTCGGCGGGTTGGAAATCGAAATCCGCCGCGCGGCCAGCGGCGAACCCTGCCCGACGGCGCGGCTGCCCATGGCGACGGTGCGGTTCTGGGGCGGCGCGGCCATCGAAGCGGCCTGTTGCGATTGCGTGGACGCGGCCTGCTGCGAGCATGTGGCGCTGGCGGTGTGGGCGTTCCGGGAGGCGGAGCGGACGGCGCCGGACGTCCCGCTGACACGGGTTCGGCTGGGCGAGGCCAAAGCGGCGGCGGGCTTCGACGCGGCGCCGTTCCACGCCCTGGTGGACAGCCTCGCCCGCCACGGCGTCAAGCGCGGACTTTTCCCCCACCGGGAAAGCTTGACCTGCGCCTTGGAAGCGGCGGAGCGCACCGGCGCGGTCTGGCTCAGCCTGTTGCTGGGCGAACTAGACGCCTGGATCAGCGCCTACGCCGCCCGCAGTGCCCGCTACGATGTGGCCGAGGGCTTCCAACTCATCGCCGAATTGGCCCTGCGCCTCGCGGCGGGCGGGCAACCGGGCCGGGCCAAGTCGGCGCTTGGGCTAGGCGAAGCGGCGGAGGTGGAATTGGACCGGTTGCGCTTGGTGTCCCTGGGCTGCCGCATCGACCGCGACGGCGACACCCGCCAAGCGCGGCTGATTCTGGCCGACGGCGACACCGGCACCCGCTTCGTGCTGACCCACGCTTGGCAAGTCCCGGACGGCACGGCGGATGAAGCCGGCCCGCTGGCCGCGCAACGCCTCGCGCCCGGCGTGAAGCTGCTGCCCCTAATCAGCGGGCAATTGCTGTCCCGCCAAGCCAAGCGCCGGGCCGACGGCACGCTGATTCTCGCCAAGGCCCGCACCGCGCAGAACAGCCTGCTGCCGCAAGTGGCCGACTGGTCCAGCCTGGGCCGGCCGCTGTGCTTCGAGCGGGTGGCCGACCTCAAGCAGGAACGGGAGGCCCACCCGATTCCGCAAGTCCTGCCGCGCCATGCCGCTGGTCGGTTCGCCGTGCTGCGGGTGGCGGGCGTCGAAACGCTGTTCTATGACCCCCACGCGCAAGCCCTGGTCGCCATGGTGCTGGACGCCAACGGGGAGTCCGTGGTTCTCAAGCGCGAGCATCGCGGCCATGCCCGCCATGCGTTGGATGCCATGGCCGGGGCGTTGACCGGGCGTTTGGGTGAGTTGACCCACGTCGCGGGCGTGGCGTCTTGGCGCAATGGTCAGGCGTGGCTGGACCCGTGGGCGTTCGCCTGTGGCCGGGTGGTGGTGCCTGATTTGGAACCGGCGTGCGGCGCGTTGGCCGATGTGGCGGCGGGACTGGCGGGCGAGCCGGAAGCGTCCGGGGTGGCGGGGGTGCTGGACGAGTTGGCAGCGGCGTTGGCGGACCTGTTTCACCACGGGCTGGCGGAACTTGGGCAGGGCTGGCACGAGCGCTGCCGGGAACTGCGCGGGCGCTTGGATGGCCTACCGCTGGCCGTGCTGGCGCGGGAGTTGGCGGCGTTCAGCGACGAGGCGCGGCGGGTGGCGGCGTCTCCGCAGGATGGCGACATCGCGGCGGGGTTGTTGCGGCTGGTGGGATTGGTCGCGCTGCATCGGGAGGCGGCGGGGCGGGGCGGCTAAGGATTTGGCCGAAAACAATTTCCCGGAATCGAGAAACCGGCGGTTGTGGAGCTGTGGGGTTGTGGGAGTGGCCTTCAGGCCACGACCAGGCGCGGAATAGTCGCGGTCTAAAGCCTGTCCTGAGCGAAGCCGAAGGGACCGCTCCCACGGTGGTCAAGGGGAATAATTGCCTCTAGCGACGTGAAAATACATCGGGGCGAGGGGTAATTGTTGGGACTTGGGCGGGGGTTAGTTCACCGACAGTTCATCTTCATTTTCGTACTCTACCGTCAAGCCCTCACCCTCATGGGCACCCCAGCGGAGAAAACGAAAATGCGCAACATCATCCTAAGCATCAGTTTGGCAGCCATCGTCGGCGGCGCGATTTTTATGGGCATGCCGAAAGTCGGCCCCACCGATTTCGTCAACGCCGCCCCCAGCACCAGCCAAGCGCCCACGTCCCAAAACAAAAGCCGCCTCGTCGTGGTGAAGTCGCCGGTGCTGACCCTCGCCAAGAAAACCACCGCGCTGCTGGGCTTAACCGATAACGCTTGGTAGGCACGTTCACAACAACGCCGGATCGCTCCGGCGTTGGTTCTGCATGTAGGCGGCAACCCACGCCCGCCAGTGAATCCCCGCCCCGCCGTTCCCACGTTCCCATGCCGGCCCCAACCATTTGGATCACGCCAGACTCTTCATCGCCACTTCATAGACATCCTTGGAAATATTCGCTGTCCCGGCGATGCGCTGCAATTGCTGGCACATCAGCCGTTGCCGGTCGCTGTCGTAGCGGCGCCAAGGCGTGAGGGCGGTCAGCAGCCGGGCGGCGATTTGCGGGTTGATGGCGTTGAGTTCGATGACGTGATCGGCCAGGAAGGTATAGCCCGCGCCGTCCTTGGTATGGAAATTCACCGGATTCGATTGCGCGAAGGTGCCGATCAACGAACGCACATGGTTGGGCGTCTTGAGATCGAAAGCCGGATGCGCCAGCAGGGCTTTCACCCGGTCCAGGGTGCCCGGCAGATAACAGGTGGCCTGTAACGTGAACCACTTGCCCACCACCAAGTCCTCGTTCTTCCATTTTTCGTAGAACTCCGTCACGCACGCCTGTTTGTCCGGGTTGCCGCTGTTGACGATGGCGGACAGGGCCGCAATCCGGTCGGTCATGGTCCGGGCTTCGCGGAATTGCCGCAGCCCGAGCTCATGGACTTCTCCCGTGTCCAACTCGCTCAGATAGGCCAGACAGGTGTTTTTCAGGCGGCGGCGACCGACGGTCTCGGCGTCGAAGCGGTCGAACTCGTCTCGGTGGTGGGCTTGGTAAAGGCGCTGGAAGTCCGGGGCCAACAATCGGGCCAGTTCCCGCTTGACGTGTTGCCGGGCGGCGTGGACCGCCTCGGGAACGATGAGTTTCATGGCCGCGCTGACGTACTCCTCCGCAGGCAGGGTCAGCAGCAGGGCCAGATAGGAGAGGTCGGTCCATTCGCCCCCCAGCAAGTGACGGAACGCCTTGACCAGCATCGGTTCCAGCGGGGCGGCGCTCAGGCTGGTGGCTGGTTGCTCCACCAGCTTCAGCATGACCTGGGTGGCGAGTTGCTGCCCGGCGTCCCAGCGGTTGAAGAAGTCGGAATCGTGGGCGAACAGGAACGCTAGCTCCTCGTAGTTGCGTTCCTGGTGCAATTTAACCGGGGCCGAAAAGCCCCGCAGCGCCGAGACCACCGGCTTGGCGGGCAGGTTGACGAAGCGTAACCGCTCCTCGGTCGCCTTGAGGTGCAGCACGCGGGTCTTGGCGGGAAGCGGCGCCGCTTCTCCGGCCAGTTGCAACGGCATTTCGGAGCCGTCCGGGGCCAGCAGCCCCAAGGCCAGCGGGATATGAAAGGGCTGTTTGTTGGATTGGCCCGGCGTCGAGGGGCATGATTGGCGGATGGTCAGGTCCAGGCATTGTTGCTCGGGGTCGTAGGCGGCGTGGAGGCGCAATTCCGGGGTGCCCGCCTGGCTGTACCAGCGGCGGAATTGGGTCAGGTCCACCCCGTTGGCTTCTTCCATGCACTTGACGAAATCGTCGCAGGTCACGGCCTGCCCGTCGTATAGCTCAAAATACAAGTCGGTGCCCCGGCGGAAGCCGGCCTTGCCCAGCAGGGTGTGCAGCATCCGCACCACCTCCGCGCCCTTTTCGTACACGGTCAGGGTGTAGAAGTTATTGATTTCAATGTAGGACTCGGGCCGCACCGGGTGGGCGAGGGGACCGGCGTCCTCGGTGAACTGGCGGGTGCGCAGCATGTTCACCGCGTCGATGCGCTTGACCGGGCGGGAGGTGCGGTCGGCGGAGAATTCCTGGTCGCGGAACACGGTCAGCCCTTCCTTCAAGCTGAGCTGGAACCAATCCCGGCAGGTGATGCGGTTGCCGGTCCAGTTGTGGAAATACTCGTGGCCGATGACGCCCTCGATGTGTTCGTAGTCGAAGTCCGTGGCGGTGTCGGGGCGGGCCAGCACGTACTTGGTGTTGAAGATGTTCAGCCCCTTGTTCTCCATCGCGCCCATGTTGAAATGGCCGACCGCGACGATCATGTACAGGTCAAGATCGTATTCCCGGCCATAATTCTCTTCGTCCCAGCGCATGGCGTTCTTGAGGGACTGCATGGCGTGGCCGCATTTGTCCAGATCGTGCGGCTCGACCAGGATTTGCAGGGTGATTTCACGGCCCGAGGCGGTGGTGTAGCGGTCTTCCAGGCAGGCCAATTGCCCCGCCACCAGGGCGAACAGGTAGGAGGGCTTCTTGAACGGGTCTTCCCATTTCACCCAGTGCCGCCCCTTGCGCAGCTTGCCGCTGGCGATCCGGTTGCCGTTGGACAGCAGCACCGGATAGCGGGCCTCGTCGGCCACCAGTGTGGTGGTGTAGCGGGCCATGATGTCGGGCCGGTCGGGGAAGTAGGTGATCTTGCGGAAGCCCTGCGCCTCGCACTGGGTGCAGAACATCCCGTTGGAGAGGTATAAGCCTTCCAGCGCGGTGTTGGCCTTGGGATTGACGCGGGTGACGATTGCCAGGTCGAAGGGGCGATCCGGCAGGTTGGGCAACATCAAGGCTTCGTCGGCCAGCCGGTATTGCTGGCTGTCGAGCGCCCGGCCATTGAGCTTGACGGATTCCAGCGCCAGTTGCTCGCCATTGAGTTCCAGGGGCTTGGCTTCTCCCACCGAATCAGGATTGCGCCGGACCCGGAGCTTCGAAGTGACCCGGGTATTCTCCTCGTCGAGTTCGAAAAGCAAATCGACCGTCTCGATCAGATAATCCGGCGGGGTGTAATCTTTCAGGTAAACGGTTCTGGGGGTGGATTCGCGCATGGTTCTGTTCTCGTTGTGCGGCGCTAAATCGGATTCCCCGGCATCAAGCGCGGGGAACCTGCGTATGAGGGTGTTTGGTTCCTTGCCCAACAGGCTTCGCCAAGGATAACAAGGCCGGACCCCGAGTCCCAAGCCCCGCCTCCGATCCTCTGCTTTGTGAGGCGTTGTGGGTTGATTTGATTTTTCCGTTGGGCGAGAGTTCGCCGGAAAAGGCCAACGCCCGTTGAGTGCCTGTTTAGGTTGTGTTTATCGGCTTCCAAGCCAAGAATTGAGATTGAGGATATTCCGACTATGTCAGATGCAAGCGAAACCCTAATCGGCCATCTGTTGGAGATACGGCCGGGTCGATTCCTGGGGAAACTATTGACCGAGAAGGAAGATTTCCGGCCCACCATCGTCATGGATGGCAAGCCGGAAGTGGCCGGGCAGGTGGGGGCTTACGTGGTGGTCTGCCAACACGGCTATCGGGTGCTGGGCTTGGTGAACGAAATCAAGGCGGATCCCAGCGACCGCACCGGGGGGGAGGGTTCGCGCCGGTCGGCGGCGGGCAGCCTGCTGCTCATCACGCCGCTCGGAGAGATGGCGCCGAAAGGCGGCGGCTTTCGGCGCGGGGTCCGCAACTTCCCGACGCCGGGGGCTGAAATCCACATGGTGTCGGCGGGGGAGATCGGCGGCATTTTCGCCAGCAATCGGCAATATGGCTTCACCCCGGCCTATCTCCGCGCCTTCCCCACGGTGGGCGTGCATGTCAATCCCAACGCCATGTTCAGCCGCCATTTCGCCATTCTGGGCCAGTCGGGTTCCGGCAAGTCCTGGTCCGTCGCCAGCCTGATTCAGCGCATGGTGTCCGCCATGCCCAAGGCCCACGTCATTTTGCTCGACCTGCACGGCGAATATTATTGGCGGGATCAAGGCAAGGCCGAAGCCTGCTCCGCCTTCGACCCCGAATGCACCCGCTACCTGGACGCCCGGCGTCTGGAAATCCCCTATTGGTTGATGACTTTCGCCGAACTCTGCGACCTCTTCATCGACCGCAACGACCCCGGCGCGTCCGTCCAGATGGCGTTCCTGCGGGAAGCGGTCTTGGAATTGAAGAAGGTTTCGGCCAGGGCGCTGCAAATGGTAGCGGTGTCGCTGGATTCCCCGGTCTATTTTTCCTTGCAGGAGGTTTACAAGAGCTTCAAGGAGGCCAACGAATTGCGCACCGATTTTGGCAAGACCAAGGGTCCGCTCTACGGCCAGTTCGACGAATTCCTGGTCAAGCTGCAAAGCCGCATGACCGACGCCCGCTATGATTTCTTGCTGAATCCCAAGCGGCGCAACAAGTCCGAAACCATGGCCGGCCTGCTGCGGGACTTCGTCGGGCTGGGCAATCCCAAGCGGCAAATCACGGTCATCGACCTCAGCCCCGTGCCTTTCGACGTGCGGCCCACGGTGTCCGCCCAGATTGGCCGCCTGGCGTTCGAGTTCAATTACTGGAACCCCAAGAACCGCGAGTTTCCCATCCTGCTGGTCTGCGAAGAGGCCCACGCCTACATTCCCCGCGAAGGCAACGCCCAGTTCGAAGGCACCCGCAAGTCCATGGAGCGGATCGCCAAGGAAGGGCGCAAATATGGCGTCGGATTGGCGGTGGTCAGTCAGCGGCCCAAGGATTTGTCGGAAACCGTGTTGTCCCAGTGCGGCACCTACGTGTGCCTGCGCATCACCAATCCCGACGACCAAGCCTATATCCGCAAGCTGGTGCCCGAGGGCGAGGCCGACCTGGTGGATATCCTCGCGGCGCTCGGGCGGGGCGAGGCCATGATTCTGGGCGAGGCCATTCCGCTGCCCACCCGCTGCCAGATTTTCAAGCCCGATCCGCCGCCCAACAGCAACGACGCGGACTTCCACGAAGGCTGGACCACCGGCCCGGACGATTTGGATATGGATGCCATCGTGGACCGCTGGCGGGCTCAGGGGCGGTGAGTGGCCGGTTTTTAGCTCTCGGCCTGAAGTTCCGCCGCGCCATGGGGCGGGAACGGCTTGGTGGTTGCGGATGTTGTCGGTGGAAATGGCAACACCGCTGCCATGTCGGAGCCCGGGAATGTTGGGCATGGCAATACGTGCCCAACCGTACCCGGCTGGTGCCCGGCAAGAATGTTCTGGAAGTGGAAAGGAAGCTGGAGAAAGCCACGCCGAAGGAGTTTATGAAGGATGCCCATCATTTATTGATTTTGCATGGGCGGTATACCTGTGTGGCGCGGAAGCCGAAGTGTGGGGTTTGCCCGATTGAGGAGCTTTGTGAGTATTCGGATAAGATTACGGATATATAGGGTGGGTTAGGTGCGCATTGCGTTGGGCTCGCAATCTTCCACGAGGTTTCCGCGCACCGTAACCCGCCGGACCAGGGCTGTGCGGTGGGTTACGGCGCACGGAAACGTGATCGTGAATTTCGGCCTTTTGGTCATGTGCGCCTAACCCACCCTATGAGCTTTTACCCGACATTTCCGGTTCCGGCAAGGATGCGTCGGGCAAGTGCACATGCCTGACCTGCATAGCTACTGAACCCAATAAATCAAATTAGTTGTGTTTTTAACCGAAACACTAAACGAATTAGCAAAGGCTTGCGCAGTTTTTCGCCAAAATCGGGCAATTCTTTCATGCAAGCGACAGAACCCTCTTTGATGTGATTTATATACTAGATATGTACCCAATGCCATAAAATGGTATTTTAGCTAAATTGATTAGCCATCGTCCGGCCATGGAAACCACTTCAGCCAATGATCTACGAAAAGTTCAACACTATCACCGATGACCGTATTATCGCCTCCTTGATAGGGA
>NZ_JBTEKS010000167.1:0-9040 GCF_054333355.1 Methylomagnum sp.
CCCATTGGCAGGTGGTCAAGCACGAGACCTCGGGGCGCCGGGTGGAGGGGGGCTTCAAGACCTTCGCGATTGAGGCAGCGCCCAAGCCCGTGGTGGACACCGCCCTGCGGCTGGCGGGCCTGATTGGCGATGGCCTCTACGGCGTGGATTTGAAGCAGAACGACAAGGGGGTCTACGTCATCGAAATCAACGACAACCCCAACCTCGACTCAGGAATTGAGGATCAGGTGCTGGGCGAGCGGCTGTACGATCTCATCATCGGCGAATTCGTGAGGCGTCTGGGGGCCCGGCGGCGCTGAGCGGTGGGAGCGGTTTCCAACCGCGACTTCCGGCTGAATAGTGGGAGTAGCTTCAAGAGCATTTTTGGATTGGATGTACAGGCGTGGGAGTGGGCTTTAGCTCACGCCTTGGGGCGGTAGTCGCGGGCTAAGCTAAAGCCCGCTCCCACGGTAAGCGCTGGCAACTGACCCGGTATCAATCTTGGACCATGGACTATCCTTTTCTTGAGTATTTGCATGGGATAGCCTACACAGGGTCAAGCGATGTTCTATAGCGTTGGCTGCCGTCATCTGGTTTCCCGGTATCTCGTTCGGCGCGATAGCGCCGAACCACGGGAATGAACGAAATCCCCTCGATGTTCGCCGAGCACACGGTCGGGCTGTACATTCTGTACGGCCTCGCGCTCTTGGTGTTGCCCACGGTCTTCCTGCTGGTCCGGCGGGCCGACGCGGCGGCGCGGAAGCGTTTGGAAGCCACCGTGGAACAGTTGCAAACTTCCGAGCGGTGCCAGGGAGAATTGGCCGCGCTGGCCCGCCAAGAACAGGACCGGCTGCGGGCGCTGCTCTCGGCCATGAAGGTGGGCATCCTGTTTGAAGACCGGGCGCGTCGGGTGGAGTATGTGAACCCGGCCTTTCTGTCGATCTGGGCCATAGAAAAGGGTTTTAGTCCGGTGGGGCGTCATACCCACGAGGTGATTGAGCATTCCGCCCGCCGCTTCGTCCGGCCCGAACACGCCTTGGGGCAGGTGTTCAATTCGGAAGACATGGCCGAGCATCTCGAACTGGATTTCCGCGATGGCCGGATCGTGACCCAGACCGGCCACGTCGTCGCCGATGTTGACGGCCATCCCTTGGGGCGGATGTGGCTCCACGAGGACGTGACCCACCAGCGCCACACCGCCGAAAAACTCCTCTACCTCGCCGAGCGCGACCCCCTGACCGGACTCTACAACCGGCACCGCTTCCAAGAGCATTTGGAGCGCTCGATTTCCGCCTGCTTGCGCAACAATGGCCGGTTCGCGCTGATTTATTTCGATCTGGACGAATTCAAGTACATCAACGACACCTACGGCCACAAGGCTGGCGACACGGTCCTGGTGCGGATCTCGGGGGAGGTTTCGGCCTTGGTCCGCAGCGCCGACACCTTCGCCCGGCTGGGGGGCGACGAATTCGCCATCCTCTGCGCCCTAGCGGACGGGGATGATCCGTTTGTGCTGCCGACCCGGCTCATCGGCGCCATCGGGGCGATTCCATTCCGCTTCCGGGGCACCAGCCTCCGGCTGACCGCCAGCGTCGGCATCGCCATCTTCCCCGAGCATGGCGACAACGCCGAGGATTTGGTGGCCCACGCGGACACCGCCATGTACCAGGCCAAGGCGCAGGGCAAGAATACCTGGTCGCTGTACGACCCGGAGGGCGGCGTGTCCGAAGCCATGGCGCGGCGCTCAAGCTGGAACCGGCGGCTCACGGAAGCCTTGGAGCGGGATGGATTCGAGCTGCACTTCCAGGGCGTGTACGAGGCCGAGGCCAAGCGCCTCAGCCATTTGGAGGTGTTGGTCAGAATGGTCGACTCGGCCGCGCCGGACACGGTCCTGATGCCCGACCAGTTCATCCACGCCGCCGAGAAGAGCGGTCAAATCACCGAGATCGACCGTTGGGTGCTGACCCGGAGCATCGAGCGGCTGGGCCGGAGTCCCGTGCTGCCGCCCTTGTCCGTCAATATCTCCGGGCGCAGCTTCAACGATCCGAGCCTGCCGGAATTCATCCGCGCCACGCTGGCCCGGCACCGGGTGGCCCCCGAGCGGCTCATCGTCGCCCTGACCGAGACCGCCGCGCTGGCGAATATTCAGGGTGCCCAGAGGTTCATCGAGACCACCCGGCGGATCGGTTGCCGGGTGTGCCTGGACGAGTTCGGCAGCGGCTTTTCCACGTTCGCCTACCTCAAATATCTCGGTGCCGACATCTTCAAGATCGACGGGCTATTCGTCCGCGACCTGCCCAACAACCCGGACCATCAGGTGTTCGTGAAGGCCATGGTGGACGTGGCCTCCGGCCTGCAAAAGAACCTCGTCGCCACCCATGTGGAGGACGAGCCGACCTTGCTTTTGCTGCGCCACCTGGGCGTTGAGTTGGTCCAAGGCTACCATTTCGACCGGCCCGTCGCCGACCATCCCGCTCTGACATCCTCCTGAATCGGGCCGCGCCGCCGCTTCGTTCCGGGCGGGCGGGTTGCCAGTCACATTCACGCGGCACTACACTTTCGCTTCTTTTAGGATTTGGCCGCGAATGACTTCCCCGAATCACCGTGGGAGCGGTCCCTTCGACTTCGCTCAGGACAAGCTTTAGACCGCGACAATTCCGCGCCTGGTCGTGGCCTGAAGGCCACTCCCACAGCGGCGCCGCGATGGGATTGCTGCAAGATTCCCTGCGCTAACGCGCCATAAAGTAGTGGGAGTGGGCTTCAGCCCACGAGCCGAGATGGCTGTCGCGGGCTGAAGCCCGCTCCCACGGCATCTTTCCGCACACTGCCTTCGGATGAATCAATGGTCGGATTCCTGCTGCGTTTTTTAATGTCCCTGATTTTGGTGTTCGCCACCTGGAATCCGTCGGGCTGGTCTTATGTCCACTGGTTGCTGAACATGCTGCCCAATGTGACCGCCGGGCTGGCTTTCGCCGGGGTGGTCCTGTTGATTGGTTGGATTTTGTTCCTGCACGCGACCCTGGACTCGCTGGGCGTGCTGGGCATTCTGCTGGCTGGCGCGTTCTTCGGCACGCTGACCTGGCTGCTGTTCGACCTGGGTTGGCTGTCCGCCGAGAGTGGCGTTCTGAGTTACGTGGCCTTGGTGCTGATCGCGGCGGTCTTGGCCTTGGGCATGTCCTGGGCGCATGTCTGGCGGCGGCTGTCGGGACAGGTGGAGGTGGACGATGAGGGACGGGATTGATGCGGCTGTGTTAGGGATAACATCCCCGCAAGGGATGTTATCCCTGGCCTTTCAAGGCAGCTCCGCCGCGCCGAAGAACGCCGTCAACGCCGCCGCGAACCACGCCTGATCCAGCGTCCCGGCGCTCTCTCTAGCGCTGTGCATGGCCCACATGGGGCAGCCGCAATCCACCGTCGGGATGCCCAATCGGGCAGAGGTCATGGGGCCGATGGTGGAGCCGCAGGCCAAGTCGGTGCGGTGGACGTATTTCTGGCAGGGCACCCCGGCGGCTTCGCAGAGCGCCATGAACCGCGCCTCGCTCAGGCCGTCGGTGGCGTAGCGCTGATTGGCGTTGATCTTCACCGCGGGGCCGCCGTTCACCCGGATGTGGTGCAGTGGCTCGTAGGCGTTGGGAAAGTTGGGATGATGGGCGTGGGCGGCGTCGGCGCTGATTAAAAAGCTCCGCGCCAGGGCACGCTTGTAATCCGGCGTGGCGGTGCCCATGGCGTGGGCGATGCGTTCCAGCACGTCCCCGAGAAAGCTGCCATCCGCGCCCTTGTGGCTCTCGCTGCCGATTTCCTCATGATCGAAGAACGCCGCCACCGAGGTGTGCTTCCCGCCTTCCGCCGCCAGCAGCGCGGTGAGTCCGGCATGACAGGATGACAGGTTGTCGATCTGCCCGTCGGCGATGAATTCCCCGTCCGCGCCCCAGAACGCGCCTTGCTGCGTGTCTTGGACATTCAGCTCGAAGCTCAGAATATCGCCCGCCGCACAGCCCGCCCGTTCCGCCAGCAGGTCTAGGAACCGCTCTTGCGGCGTCACCGACTCGTCCAGCGCGGCCAGGATCAAGGGCAACTCGCTTTGCTTGTTGAGCTTCAAGCCATCCTCGTTCACCGAGCGGTTCATGTGGATGGCGAGATTCGGCAGCCGCAGCAATGGCCGTTCGAACCGCGCCCGCCGCTCGGCGATGCCGCCCGCGTCCCGCACACAGACCCGGCCCGCGAGACTCAAGTCGCGGTCGGTGAAGGTGGCGAGGATCGGCCCGCCGTACACCTCCACCCCCAGCCGCAGTAGGCCATCGCCGTGGGCGCCCTTGGGCTTGACGCGGAGTCCCGGCGAATCGGTGTGGGCGCCGACCAGCCGGAAGCCATGCTCGACCAGCGGGCCATTGCCCACCCGGAAGGCGACCAGCGAGGAGCCGCCCCGGATGATGTAATGCTTGCCGCCGGGCGCGAGGGTCCAGGCGTCGGGTTCTTGCAGGCGGGTGTAGCCGTGGGCCGTGAGCCGCTGTTCCAGGGTGTCCACCGCGTGCCATGGGCTGGGGCTGGCGTCGATGAAGGCGAGGAGGTCTTGGGCGTGGGCTTGGGATTCGGGGGGTATGGTCATGATGCTCGGCTGGCTGTGGTCGGGAGTTGGCTGAGTTTAACGCCAACCCATCGCGTTTTGTCCAATCCCGGATTCCCGCCCCGCGCATCAAGAGCCGCCAAGCGCTTGGCGAGCAAGCCCAGCCATCGCATGTAAAATTGAAGTTTGGCCGGGTGACGAAATCGCACCGTCCCTGGCGCTGCTTTTCCCGAGAGTTCATTTCCATGCGCCTTTACGTCCTGGCCGTTCTACTTGCTTTGTCATCCCTTCTGGCTGGACCTTGCCTGGCTTCCGAGTCTGTCGTGCTGCAACTCAAGTGGCGGCACGCCTATCAATTCGCTGGCTACTACATGGCTCAGGAACGGGGCTATTACCAGGAGGCGGGATTGGCGGTGGAGATACGGGAGGGGCGGCCCGGCATTGATTTCGTCGATGAGGTCGTGTCGGAGCGGGCGCACTACGGCACTGGCTCCTCCGGCGTGGTGCTGGACCGCAATCAGGGTCGGCCCTTGGTGGTGCTGGCGGTCATCTTCCAGCATTCGCCGGACGTGCTGATGGTTTCCGCCAAATCCGGCATCACCTCGCCCCAGCAGCTCGTCTTCAAGACCGTGATGCTCAGCGACAGCACGCCAGCCATCGCCGCCATGCTGCTCAACGAGGTCGGCTCCCTGCATAAATTCACCTTGCTGGATCAGGCCAACGACCTGCAAGGCTTGATCGACGGACGACTGGACGCGGTGGCGGGCTATGACACCGACCAGCCGTTCTTCTTCCAGGAAAAGAAGTCTCCGATCACCTTGTTGCGGCCCATCCATTACGGCGTCGATTTCTACGGCGATAACCTGTTCACCAGCGAGCGGGAACTGCGCGAACATCCCGAGCGGGTGAAGGCGTTCCGGGAAGCCAGCTTGAAGGGCTGGGAATACGCCATGGGGCACCCGGTCGAAACCATCGCGGTGGTCCAAAAATACGGCGCCCCCGGCAGCGCGGCCCATTTGCGCTACGAATACGAGGCCATGCGGGAGTTGCTGTTGCCCGAACTGATCGAGATGGGCCACACCAATCCGGGGCGCTGGCGGCACATCGCCGACACCTACGTGCGGTTGGGGCTGCTCCGCCCGGACTACTCCTTGAGCGGCTTCCTGTACGATCCCAATCCCGTGGCCGGCCACGACAAGCTCAGGAAATACGCGCTCCTGGCGCTGGGCGTGGCTTCCCTCGCCGTGGTGGTGATACTGGGCCTGTTGGCGTTCAACCGTCGCTTGCAACGGGAGGTCAAGGTCCGCCAGCAGGCCGAGGCGGCGTTGCAGGAACGGGAGACCCGCCTCCGCACCATCATCGACAACGAGCCGGAATGCATCAAACTGCTGGACCGCGAGGGTCGGCTCCTGGATATAAATCCCGCCGGACTCGCCATGGTCGAGGCGGATTCCTTAGCGCAGGTCCGGGGACAGCGCGTCTGCGCCATGGTGGAGGGCCGCGACCGGGCCGCCTTCCAGGACATGGTGGAGGCCGTGTTCCGGGGGGAAACCCGTCAAATGACGTTCGGGGCGGTGGGCCTGAAGGGCGGGCGGCGCCTCCTCGAATCCATCGCCGTGCCGTTGCGGGAGTTGTCTGGCGGGGGGGCCGTGTATGCCCTGCTGGGCGTGACCCGCGACGTGACCGAGCGCAGGCGGATTGAGTCCGAGCTGGACCGCTACCGCCACCACCTCGAAGAACTGGTGGACGAGCGCACCCGGCAATTGATCGAGACCAACCGCGCCCTGGAAGCCACCCGCGACCAGGCCGAAGCGGCCAACCGGGCCAAGAGCGTGTTCCTCGCCAACATGAGCCACGAAATCCGCTCGCCCATGAACGCCATCGTCGGTTTCACCCATCTGTTGCGGCGGCAGGTCGGCGATCCCCAGCAATTGGATTATCTGCGGAAAGTCTCCGATTCCACCACGCACCTGCTGGCCATCGTCAACGACATCCTGGACATTGCCAAGATCGAGGCCGGTAAGCTGGTGCTGAACGACGGGGAGTTCGGGCTGGCGAGTCTGTTCAACGACGTCCAATCCCTGGTTTCCGAGCAGGCCGAGCGCAAGAGGCTGATCCTCGTCACCGAGATTGATCCCGGCCTGACGGGCATGTTCCGGGGCGACGCCTTGCGGCTGGGCCAAGTGTTGCTCAATTTCGCGGGCAACGCCGTCAAGTTCACCCCGCAAGGTTCGATTGCCATGCGGGCCAAGCGGATCGAGGGCACCGGCCAAGACGCCCTGCTCCGCTTCGAGGTCGAGGACACCGGCGTCGGCATCGCGCCCGAGGATCAAGCCCGCTTGTTCGAGGCCTTCGAGCAGGTGGACGGCTCGACCACCCGCCAATACGGCGGCACTGGCCTGGGGCTGACCATTTCCCGGCGGCTGGTGGAGCTGATGGGCGGCGCCATCGGCGTGGACAGCCAGCCCGGCCAGGGCAGCGTGTTCTGGTTTACTATCCGGCTGGCGACCTGTGCCCAGGCCAGCGTGACTCGCCCGGCGCCGGTGATGTCGCGTGGCAGCGAGCCATTGCCCGTGTCGGAAGCGGAGCGGACCTTGGCCCGCCGCCATCCCGGCGCACGGCTCCTGCTGGCGGAGGACAATCCGATTAACCGGGAGGTGGCGCTGGATTTGTTGCGCGACGCCCGGCTGGACATTGACGTGGCGGAAAACGGCGCCGAGGCGGTCGAGCGGGCGCGGCAAGCCCAGTACGATCTCATCCTCATGGACATGCAAATGCCGGTGCTGGACGGACTCGCCGCCACCCGCGCCATTCGGGCGCTGCCGGGCTATCAGGCCACGCCCATTCTCGCCATGACCGCCAATGTGTTCGAAGAGGACCGGCGGCGCTGCCTGGAGTCCGGCATGGATGACCATATTGGCAAGCCGGTGGACCCGGAGCGGCTGTTCGGCGCCTTGCTCAAGTGGCTGCCCGCCCGCCCGGAGGCGATGCCGACCGAGCCTCAGGCCGAAATGCCGGACACAGTGTCCCGGCCGGTGTGGCCTGAATGGCTGGACAAAATTCCCGGACTCGAACCCGCCCAAGGCTTGAAGTGCTTGAATGGCAAGCTGGAATCCTATCTGCGGCTGCTGCGGCGTTTCGCCGACACGCATCGCGGCGACATGGCGGAATTGCGGAAGCATCTCGACGCCGACGATTTAAATCACGCCCGGCGGCTGGCCCATTCGCTCAAGGGCGTGGCCGGCTCCCTGGGCGCGGCGCGGGTGCAATCCTTGGCGTCGGAGTTGGAGGCGCTGTTGCGTGAGCGGGGCGACAGGCGCCGAGTCACCGCGCTGGCCAGCGCCCTTGAAATCGAACTGAACAGCCTGATGGCGGCGATTCTCGCCCAGCCGGAGGAGGAGGTGCCGGTGGATAGGCCCGTGGCATCGGAACACCCGCCGTTTGAGGAAATCGTGGCCCGGCTCGATGTCTTGCTGGGGCAATGCGATCTGGAAGCGGCCACCGTGTTCCGCGAGTCGGCACCGTATTTGCGGGCTGAATTGGGCGAGCGGGCGGCGGACATCGGACGGCTGATCGACGAATTTGAATATGAGCGGGCCTTGGAGTTGCTGCGGAAGGGGGGCGGGCGCTTAGGCGGGCTTGCTCCGGGCGATGGCGTCGGGCATGAGTACCTGCCCGACCTACAGAACTAAGGCGATTTCCAGGAAAAGACATACCTTTAGGATGGGTAGAGCGAAGCGAAACCCATCACCCTGTGTCCGGCTCGATGGGTTTCGCGAGTACGCTCTACCCATCCTACATCCTACATCCAGATCAACGGTGACAAGCATTTTCGGAAATCGCCTAACCACTGACCACTGACCACTGACCACTGACCACTGACCACTGAAACCCATGCTGACTGAAACTCAAACCCTGGGCGCCAAGCTCGACCACACCCCTCAGCCCCTGCAATTCGGCACCAGCGGACGCCGGGGCCAGGTGATTCACCTCACCCAATTGGAAATCTTCATCAACGCCCTCGCCGAACTGGAATACCTGCAATCCCTGCCGGTGGAAGAGGGCGGCATCGTGGCGGGCGAGGAATTCTTCTTCGCCACCGACTTGCGGCCCAGTTCGACCGGCTACGTCCCCGAGCCGCAGGGCCGGGGCGAACTGGCCCAAGCCGTCGAGCAGGCCATCCTCGCCGCCGGCATGAGGCCGGTTTATCTGGGGAAAATCCCGACCCCCGCGCTGACCGCCTATGCCATCGCCCAAGGCCAGGGCAGCATGATGGTGACGGGCAGCCATATTCCCTTCGACCGCAACGGCTACAAGACCAACACCTCGCGGGGCGAACTGTTGAAGCAGCACGAGCGGCCCATCAACGAGCGGGTGAAGGAAGTCCGGGCGCGGCTGTATGCCCAGCCGTTCGATGAGTCCTTGTTCGATGCGAATGGCTTATTCAAATCCGGCCATCGCGACTTGCCCCCGGAAAATTTCGCGGCGGCGGAGAGC
>NZ_JBTEKS010000168.1:0-9036 GCF_054333355.1 Methylomagnum sp.
GGGCGCTGTCGATGATCGACCGGACGCGGCCCAGCCGGTGTTCGAGGGAGGCAATCCGCTGTTGCCGGTCGCGCAAGGTGTCCACCAAAAACCCTTGCAGGCGGGCCGTATCGCGCCAGCGCTCCCGCAACTCGCGCAGGATCGGCTCGATGGCTTCGGCGGCCAGTTCGCCTTCATGGACCCGGTATTCGACGAAGACGCCCTGAGCCAGCACGACAAACACGGTCGTTTCGCGCACGCACTCGGCATCGGGGCGATAAACCTGCTTGCCGGTGGCATCCAGCCATAGGCTATCGAAATACACGCGCACCCCCGGCGGACTGCCACTGATCCAGTCGCCCAAACGGTAACGGCGTAAGGCGCAGTCAAACCGTTTGGTCTGGAGTTCCTGCTGGCGGCCATCCAGCTCGATATAGAGCGAATCAAACATGCCCATGTGGATGTACCTCAATCATTGCGCCTTGCGGCGGCTATAACCTGTCGGGGTATTTACCCCGACCAAATTGTTTCAACCCGCTCGCCAGATGGTCAGGCGGTTGGGTCGGCGGATTTTCGCATGGTCCGATTCAAACGATCCGCCGCGCCCTTGGCCTCGGCGAGCAGTTGGCTCCAATCATCCGGCGGGTGGCCGCTCGCCAGCATCCGTCGAAACACCCGATAGGCATCATCGGCGCTCTCGTAGGCACGGAGGGTGGTTTCGTCATTGACCCAGGCATACACGATGATCCGGCTTTCCCCGTGGTAGCGGAAAAACAGCCGGTGTTGCTGGAAGAATTTGGCGCGGAACCAGTGCTTATGTTCGCCGCCCAAGGTCGCTCCTTGCCGGTATTCGGGGCGGCCAGGGTCTTGCGGGATGACTTCGAAGGCCAGCTTGGCGATGGCGGACAGGCGTTTGGCGGCGTTTTTCTTCGTATAGCCGGTGGGGTCGGCCAGACGCAGGGCTTCGACCTTCGCCGCCAAGCCTTCTAGCTGGTCCAGAAACAGGGGATGGGCGAACAGGGTCCAGCCGTTGACGTTCAACGGCGCGTGGGTGGCCCGCTTCATTCGTCGTCGGGGGAAAGCGGGGCGTCGAGATCGACCTCGACGGGGGCCACCAGCGTTTGGATGTGTGCCGCCAGCCCGGTGTCGATGGCGGTGATGCCTTCCGGGTGGGCTTCCAGGTCGCGGGCCAGGAAGTTTAGGAATTGGCCGAGCACCGGGTCGTCTTCGGAATTGGACTCGGCGCGGGTCAGGAGGACGCGGCCATCGGTTTGGATGGTGTAGCGGATTTTGTCGCGCCGATTCAAGCGCAGCGCTCGGCGCACGGCATCGGGCACGGTGGTTTGATAGCGGTCGGTCAGGGTGGATTCGAGTTCGAAGGGGGAGGCCATGGCGGTTCCTGGAGTGGAAGCTTGGGCTTGGAGGGTAATGCAGGTGCATTGTGGGGGCAAGTGTGGGGTTGGGGTTTGAAAATGCCGGGAGGAGCGAACGCGCTCTTCGGAGTAGACCGCCATGCGCCGAGCTTGTGGAGGCGGGTGTCGGGGCCGAGGGAGGTTTCGAGGTCTAGGCAGAGGCAGCGGGGGCGGAAGGGGAAGGGAAGTTGGGCGGACCGGTTGCCCACCAGTCGAATCAGCCGTTTCATCAGCTGCGGATCGCCCCACGCCGCTCCTGAGAATTCTTCCATCGCCCAAGCCACAGGATCACAAATTCAAGAGCTTACGCTATCCAGCAACTTGTTGGTAATGGGATGCCTCTGGCTGGCGAACTGGCATCACGTATAATCGCCCGCCGAGGAAAAATGACTTATGCCTACCGCTGTATCTCTCTTTTCTGGTTGCGGCGGCTCGGATGCGGGAATCATCCGGGCCGGCTTCAACGTGCTTATGGCTAATGACATCTTGCCCTACGCTAGAGATGTCTATAGGGCCAATCACCCTGAAACGGACTATGTGTCCGGCGATGTCGGGAAAATCAAAAACTTTCCACATGCTGAACTGTTGGTAGGCTGTTATCCCTGCCAAGGATTCAGCCAAGGTGGAGTGAGGAAACCGGATCGGAAAATCAATAAGTTATATTTGGAATTTGCTCGTGCGTTAAAAGCGATTCGGCCCAAGGCATTTATCGTCGAAAATGTATCGGGGATGGTGAGGAAAAACTTTCGTCACTTGCTGGAAGACCAGTTAAAAGTTTTCTCAGAGGCAGGCTACCGTGTGGAAGCTGACGTGCTTAATGCTGCCAGCTTTGGCGTTCCCCAAGAGCGGCGACGTATCTTTATCGTCGGTTTACGACAAGATTTAGGTATGAGTTACCAGTTTCCCTCTCCCACACACGGCGCAGGTACTGACCAACCGTTTATCACTATCCAAGATTCCATAGCTGATATGCCTGAATGGCCGGAAGGAGAGTTTTACTCGCATGACTTTCATTGGTATTACCTTTCCCGTGACAGGCGCCGTGATTGGAACCAGCCTTCCAAAACGATAGTTGCCAACCCCCGTCATATGCCTCTGCATCCTATGAGTCCCCCGCTTCGGAAATTGGAGCACAATGTTTGGGCATTCGCCCATGAAGGGCGGGCGCGACGGTTTAGCTATAGGGAAGCAGCGCGCTTGCAAGGATTGGGGGATTTGGTTTTTCCAGATACTCGGTCAGGAAGTTTGGGTATGCGCTATACCGTAGTAGGGAATGCTGTGCCTCCGGCGCTTTTTGAAGCTGTGGCGCGAGCATTGCCGGATGTATGGTCGTAAATCTGGTATTAGCTACTGTACTGAACTTCTTTAAATTCCTTCTCAAAACAGGAAAACCACTCCGCGTCTGCGAGCAAGCTCCAAACATCCATTTTTTCAAGCAAGGATAAAATTCGGAGTCGATCCGCTAGGAGAATCCCATTAGTGCTCTGATTATCTACCCACTCCCCATTGGAATTACGGTAACAAACAGGAGTAAACATTATAGATGGCCAGTCGAAGGGTATTGAAAAGAAATTGCGAAAACGTACTGGTGTGGCCTCAAGAGTTTTTGATGGCCAGCCTGTTTCTTGTGCCCCACATTGCCCAATAATCGCGAATGTTCCCGCCGCACCATCGCTGAAATCAATTGTTGCGACCAAATCAATTCCCCCATCGCCTTGAGCAGGCACTTTTCGGCACTCCTCTTTATCAATCTTAAACGCACAGAGATCAATACCCAACTTAACCAGCGCGTCACGTAGATCTGTGCTGTAATACTCTCGGCGGTCTTCTGAGTTAGCATCAAAAATTCTGATTGATGCGTGCGGAGGCATTAACCCATGCAATGCTAAACGCGATATTAGTGTAAATGACTTAGCCCATCGTTGCGGGATACCCTTTTTTGCGAAGGATCGCAAGCGGGAGCAGGCTACTAATAACCGATATGAACGATGCTTAATATTTAACTGATCTAATAACAGCAGCTTGTCGCCTCGAACAACAAACGGATAAAAATGCTTCATTGCACCCGAGCGATATTCCAATTGTGTCCACACATCTTCAAGTTGCGTTTCTAAACGGTCATGTCTTCGTGCATTGCTTTCTAAGCCCTCCATTATCGCGGTTTCCTGGTCAATTTCTTCTAGGCTAGTGCTAGCAGATGTCCGCAGAGCCAATAGATCATTTTTGTGTATCCAATTCCTTCCCCCATACCCAATCAATAAAAGAAGCTCGGCAAGATCAGCAAAGAGGTGAGGGCTGTTTGGATGGATTTCTCCAATATTAAAATTCATCTTCGTCAGGCTTACGCTTTTCGTTTAGGGTTTTACCGATTAGCCTAATGGTTTCCAATATACGTCGCGAAACTCTCAAGGATTCGTCATCATAATCCATCGTTGCAACTATTCCCGCCGCTTCTGTCAATGCTCCTTCCGCTTGATAAAGGAGTCCGATAAAATCTTTAGCAATTTCGCTAGTAAGCTGATAGGCATAAGTAAGAGTTGCGCCATCCCGGAAAGCCGCTAGTGCTCGATGAGAATCTACTACGGCGGATAATAGCTTTAAGTTCCTAGATTCTCCGATCCGTGTTCTCCCGTTTTCACCCTTTTTATATAGCCAATCGGTAATCTCATGGATTTCTCGAGGCTTTAATGTTTCTGGATTAATTATAGGGTGTGACGGCGTATAGTCATCATCTCCGTCTTTTCTTGAAACTCCAGTAAAGCAACCAATGCGATCATTGGCTAGCGCCGTGGAAAGTACGGAAAATTTGATTGATTCCTCATCCAGCCCTTCTATTTCAAAAAAATTGTTATTTTCAATAAAGTCATATACGGCCAACGCATCAAGGTTGCGCTTGATATGATCGCTCCGATTACCAATGGATCGACCAACTTCTTTATAGCGTTGGGCTGGCTCTAACTTTGCAGATGTCAGATCGAATAATTGCTTCATATACCTCGCTTTTGCGAGTGGCTCCCATTCCTTGACGCCGGTAATGTGTCGAAAGCCTAGATATGGAAGAACTTTTGAACGAGTTCCACCATTTATCACAGGCAGGCATTTTGGTTTGTAACGAGCATTAGCTGCTATTTCTCTCATTCGCATGCTTGGGTGGCTGCATTTGTCTGGCTCATGCAAGAGCAAAACAGCCGCCAAGCGTCGGTTTCCTTCAATTACAATGAAATCGTTACCATCTGGTATACCTACAACAGGTTCTCCTGGAAAAAAATCATTTTCAGCTATCGCACCCATGAGATCTTCTATAGCCGTAGACTCAGCTATGTAGTCCAACATAGAAGATTCATCCCGTTCAATAGATAAAGGTAATCTGGGATTTTCTGGATCAAGCTTAAGTCGAGATAACTCGATAAATTGAATACGCTTATCAGCCATTTACAGCCTCTATAATGATTTGCTGCTACGGGTTACAAATTTGCTAGCGATATTTGGGTTGCGCTAACTGATGCCCTCATCGTGCTATTGCTAAACGTCAATTGCGCCGTGCAATAGTATTCAATTCTCTTCAAAACAAGAAACGTAAGCATCACGTCAAGGGCCGTAGGCTGGGTTGAGGAACGAAACCCAGCCTACGCATTACAACGCCACCCCCATTCCTCGCAACAGGCCCACCGTCTCCGGCAGCCCCTGCTGGAGCAGCACATCCAGATAATCCTCCACCGATTTCGGCGGGTTTCTCAAGCTCCGGCGGTGGCTAGCCGCCGCTTCCAGTACCCTGGCGGGATTTAGGTCGAACAGGTCGGCGATAAAGTCATCGGGGTGAATGGCTTCAATCTCGTGTTTTTCCAGCGCGTCCGCCGGAAAGTCTTTCAGATTGAATGTAACAATCAGGCTAGATTGGCTGCGAATCGCCGCCGCCAGCACATGCCGGTCGTTCGGGTCCGGCAGTTCCAAGCCGGGAATGAGGTACTCGTACCCCGTCACCAGGGCATCGCGGACATGGCTGTCCATCAGCGCCTTGGTGCGACCAAGCTGCTCCGCTGTCAGATCGGGCCGGTTGGCGAGGACGCTTCGTATCCATTCCTGGTGAATGGCTTCGGTCCATTTGGCGCGGAACAGGTCCGTGAGCGCCAGGTGCATGAGAAAGTCGCGGAGAGGAGCGGGATAAAGGACGCACGCATCGTAGACGACGGAAAAATGGGTCATTGGTTAGTAGCCCATGTTGAGTTCCTGTGCCTGGGCCGCCAGTTCATCCAAAGTCTTGCGCCGGTTCCGATCAATGGTGTTCTTGTAGTCCATGACATCCTGATACCGCACACGGCGGTGTTTTCCCACTTTGTGGTAGGGGATCGTTCCTTCGTCCAATAACTTGACCAGGAAGGGCCGGGAGACATTGAGAATGTCGGCAGCTTCTTGGGTCGTGAGTTCCGCATGGACCGGGATGAGGTTGACGGCATTGCCTTGCGCCATCTCGGCTAGGATGTCGATCAGCAGGCGAAACGCGGCGGTGGGGATTTTGACCGCTTCGTGTTCGCCTTCTTGGTCGATCACCCGGATGGATTGCGCTTCCTCTCGGGTTTTCAGATAGAGGGACAATTGCCGACTGCTTTCCCGGGCGAGCATCGCTTCCGACTCCGTGGGGAGTTCCGGTTTTACGTTGGCGTTCATGATTCGCTTGGGTGGTTTGGGTGACTTGTGTTTGATGATTCAGCGGCCCGTGTCGGCATCATAAAGTTTGCCGAAGTGAGCGCACCGGAACGGCCACATCTTCCCATAATTTGAAATATTCGAAATAAACGAAATAAACGATTTGACTGCTCGTTATCAATGAGCGACGGCGTCAATATCGACTTCGATGGGGCCGCCAGCGTTTAGATGTGTGCCGCCAATCCGGCGATCAATTCGAGGCGCTTTTGCCGTCCTTTGTTGTCGTTAAGCGCCCCGCCACAGCCCTACAGGCAACAAAAAAGCCCTACGATTTCCCGTAAGGCTTTGTTTTATTTGGTGCCCCGAATACGATTCGAACGTACGACCTTCCCCTTAGGAGGGGGATGCTCTATCCAACTGAGCTACCGGGGCGATGGGCGGGATTCGCGGAAAGATCCTTCCGTAGCCTGGTCAAGCGCGAATCAGGCTGTGGATTTTACCCCCAAGACCGCCATCCACGCTAGGCCGTTCGTACGCGGCCCCGGCCCCGCCCCCGCGCTATTCGGCGACTCCCGATGAACTTTCTTCCCCCCGCCGGGTCTACTTCTCCAGCGGACCTTGTGCCACCGGGGATTTTCGCACAGGGAAGAACAACAAAAATCGGAGAGCGTCGCCATGTTCATACCGTTTTATGTTCCCGGCAAGGATAAGCTCCGGGTTGCCATTGTCGGCGGCGGCTATTCCGGCCTCGCGGCCTTGGCGACGCTTCGAGAGCATCGCTCCGACGCCGAAATCATCCTGATCGACCCCCGCGCCCACCACCTCAAGATCACCCACCTGCACGAGAGCTTCCGCCGCCCCCTGACGGATTTCCACCTGCCGTTCCGGGCGCTGGAATCGCGCTTCGGCGTCCGCCACATCCAGGCCGAACTCCCCCTAGACGAAATCCTGCTCGGGCAATGGAACGCCGACCGGGTGTTGTCCGTGGGCGAGGAATTGCTGGAATTCGACTATCTGCTAATAGCCACCGGCGCCGCCTCACGCCGCCTGGAAAAGAGCGCCCACACCTTGCACCTGGACGATTTCATCACCGAGGCCGGGCCGGACTTGCTGGACGAGCATTTCAATCCGGGTGGGCGGGAGGACGGTCATATCACCGTGGTGGGCGGCGGGGCAACAGGGATTCAGTTCTTGTTCGAAATCGCCCATTTCGCCAGGGACAAGCGCCTGCCGTGCCGGTTGCGGCTGGTGGACGCCGACGACGCGCCGCTCAAGCAATTCAATCCCAAGCTGGGCCGCTATGTGGAAGCCCGGATGAATGATCTCGGCGTCGACTACGTGCCCAATCATTTTTTCCGCGAGCAGCGGGACGGCCACGTCGTTCTGGAACAGCGCGACAGCGGCGAGCGGCTCGAATTGCCGTCGGAACTGGCCCTGCTGTTCGTAGGCAAAAGCCCCGCCTTCCGGCTGGAAACCAATTGGTTCGGGCAGGTCATGGCCGAGGGCAAACCGCTGGAGCGCGTCTTCGCCGCCGGGGATTGTTCCCGTTACCGCCTACCGGGGTCCAACACCTTCAGCGCCCAGAACGCGGTGCGCAAGGGCAAGCTGGCGGCCCGCAACATCCTGCGCCACGCGGGTCCGGTCAAGCTGCTGGAGCCGTATCTGCACCAGGAATTGGGCTATGTCATCAGCCTTGGCCCGACCGACGCGGTGGGCTGGATTGGCCTGGAGCGCAATGTGGTCGGCGGGCTGCCCGCCACGGTGGTGAAGGAACTCGTGGAGGCCCAGTACGATCTGCTGTTGGCCGGGGTGGACACCTACATTCTGTGATTGGCCGGGAGGCGGGCGGGAACGCCCGCGCTCCCATAATAAGGAGGTAAGCGATGTTGTTTGGCTCAAAGCAGCCCGTGGTCGCCAAGGCGAGCACGGTCATTCGGAAACCCGTCGAGGATGTGTTCACCTTCATCGGTGACGGTTTTTTCGACAATTATCCGAAATGGTCGCCCGAGGTGGTGGAACTCAAGCCCTTGTCGGGCAAGTCGTCGCTGCATGTCGGGGCGCTGGCCCGGCAGGTGCGGGTCGATCATGGTCACCGGACGGAATCGACCTTCAAAGTGACCGACCTTCAGCCCAACAAGCGCATCGCGTTCAGCGGGGTGTCCAGCGCCTACCGCTGCACCTACGACTTGGAAATGACCGACACCTCCGGCCCATCCACGCGGGTGGCGTTCACGTTCGAATTGCCGGAACTGGAAATGTTCATGCGGCCCTTCGAGAAGCTGATCCGGGTGGCCGTGCAGGATGGCGCCGAGCGCACGGTCCAGAACCTCAAGGGCTTGATCGAGGCGAAGCGCTGAGCGTTGCGCCGGACCCGCCCCACGGGGATAGCGGTGGAAGGAAAGCTTCATTTGTCCCCCCTCACCCCAACCCTCTCCCAGGGGGAGAGGGGGCAAGATGTTCAGTTTATGGCTGTTTCAAGTATATAAAACGATCCACAGGAGGAAGCCCCCATGTTCTTCGTCGCGGAAAAAGACCCTGGCCTGATTCCCCAAGTGCTATCGACCATCCTGGATTCCTGCGTCAACGGCATCACGCTGGCCGACCCGGATTTGCCCGACATGCCCATCGTTTATGTGAACAAGGCCTTCGAATCCATCACGGGCTACGACCGGGAGGAGGTGATCGGCCGGAACTGCCGCTTCCTACAGGGGGCGGATGGGAATCAGGCGGCCAGGACCGCGATTCACGAGGCCATCGAGAACTGCCAGCCGGTCGAAGTGACCCTGCGCAATTACCGGAAGAATGGCGAGTTGTTCCATAATCATCTGGCCCTGACGCCGCTGTTCGACCGGGAGGGCGGGCTGATTTATTACCTGGGCGTGCAGTACGACGTGACCCGGCAGGTTCAGGCCGAGGAAGAGGTTGAGCGCTTGAGCGAAACCTTGGCGGGGATTACCAAATTGCAATGACCGGCAAGACCGTCCCCGGGGGGGGGGGGGGT
>NZ_JBTEKS010000169.1:0-8969 GCF_054333355.1 Methylomagnum sp.
CCCCACTTCTCTTCAAATCCGTGACACGACCCGAATCTTCACCGGCTGCGGCATGTTCTCCGGCGGCGGCTTGGGCATCGCCAGCCGCAGCTTGGGCAGGGCGGCGCGGATGGCTTGGTCCACCTCCGGCTTGCCGCTGCTCCCGGCCAATTCGGCCCGGCTCAGCCGGCCATCGGGGCCAATCCAAATCTCCAGCGTCACCGAGTAGCCGGATCGGCGGGCCGGGGTTTCCTCCAGCAGGGCGTGCAGTTCGTCCACCAGGGTTTGCTTGACCTGCCCGCCGTACCAGTGGATGACGCTGCCCGCGCTGCCACCCAGCAACGAGCGCCCGCCTTTCCGGGCCGCGAGTCCGAAGGCGTCGGAACCGGCCCCGCCTTCCCCGTCCACGCCCAACTGATCGCCGGGCGGCTCCTCGGCTTGTTCGGGGGCAGGCTCCGGCTCCTTCTCCGGCTCGGGTTCCGGCTCCTCGATCTTTTCTTCCTTCATTTCGGGCGGCGGGGGCTTCACCTCCGGCGGCGGTGGGGGGGGCGGCGGTGGCAGCACGGTGATTTGCTGGACGGTGCGTTTGGTCGTGGGCTGCTTCTGGAACAGGTCTTTCAGGAAGTACACGCCCAGCGCGATGGCGAGGCTCAATACCACCCCGATCAGCATCGGCAGGCGCCGTAGCCATTCGTGTTTCTTGTTCATGTGGGCGGTCTGGATTTACTTGACGAGCTTTTGGGTCACTAGCCCCAACTGGCTGATTTCCAGGCGCGTGACCACGTCCAAGACTTCGATGATCTTCTCGTACTGGATCGAAGCGTCGGCCTTGAGGACGACGGGAAGGTCCGGCGTGGCGGCCTTGTATTGGGCCAGCCGGGTTTCCAGTTCCTGGACGGAGACCGGATAGGTGTCGAGGTAAATCGTCCCGTCCGGGGTAATGGAAATGGCCTTGGTCTTGGGTTTCGAGAGGCTCGGCGTGCTGCTGGCCTTGGGCAGGTTCACTGTGATGCCCTGCACCGTGGCGGTGGTCATGATGATGAAAATGAGCAACAGCACGTAGGCCACGTCCAGCATCGGCGTGATGTTGATGTCGTCGTAGACCTTCTCTTCGGATTCGACTTTCATGCGTCAGCCCTCCGAAGCCATTCCGTAGGATGGGCGGCGCTTGCGGAACCCATCGTTCGAGGCTTAGGAATTGGCGAAAAATAACTTCCCGAAATCTGTAGGTCGGACTTCAGTCCGACCTGTCGGGCTAAAGCCCGACCTACCACGAGGTGCGATGAATTGGGGAAATTGTTTGTGGCCATATCCTTGGTGGTTTGATGGGTTTCGCTACGCTCCACCCATCCTATAAACCGGGATGCTTTGAATTCCTTGCTCATATGCCGTCTCCGTCGAGGCCGCGTTGATGGGCGGCGGCGACCCGCATGGAGAGCAGCGCCAGGAATTCGTCGGTGAACACCCGCATGTCGGCCACGATGTCCTTGATGCGGGTCAGCAGGTAGTTGTAGGCAAACAGCGCCGGAATGGCGACCGCGAGGCCCGCCACCGTCGCCAGCAGCGCGGCGGCGATGCCGGGGGCGATGGAGTTGATGTTCACGTCGCCCGTCGCGGCGATGACGGCGAAGGTAATCATCACGCCCAACACGGTGCCCAACAGGCCGAGGAACGGTCCCCCGGCGATGGCGATGGTGAGCAGCACCATGTTGCTGTTGAGCCGCTGGGTTTCCCGCACCACCTGGGAATCCAGCTTGACCCGCAGGTAATTCCAGGCTTCCGGCGACACAGGCTTGGACGCATCGCCCTGGAGCTTTTTCAGCTCGCGGATGCCCTCGTGGTAAAGGTGATAAATCGTCGAGCTTTGGAAATGATCGTGCTTGCCCACCAGGGCGGTGAGCAGGTCCGAGTCGCCCAATTCCTTATCAGCGTCGGTTTCCTCCGCGTCCAGGTCGCCGAGATGGGCGGCGTCCAGTTCCCGGTATTTGGCGAGGAAGGCCCGGTTGTCCTTGGTGACGCGGGCGATGACCACGCCCTTGACGACCATCACCAGCACCGCCACCACGAACATCACGCCGGTCAGGCCGATGATGACCCAGCCGTCCACGGTGACGTTCTGCACGATGACCATGAAATGGCCGGTGCCGCCGCTGCTGTTGGATTCGTCCTGACCGTAGGCCAGCACGTTGAAATCCGGGCTTTGGGTGCGGAAGCCCAGCTTGATCCAGTCGGGGCTGCGGGCGACGGCGGCGATTTGCGCCTCGTCCAGCAGGCCCGTGAAGTTGCGGCCCAGCGCCACGCTGGGATTCAGCGCCGCCAGGGTGACGGGAGCGCTGCCCGCCGGAGCGCCGTCGAGATAGAGCTCCAGCTTGTCCTTACGGGCTACAAGTGCGAGGTGCTGCCACTTGCCCGGCGTCAGATTCGCCGCCGGGGTTTCGACCGGCGTGCCGCCGTTCTGCCAGCGGGCCACCGCCGCCGTGCCATTCACGGCGAGTTCAATGCCGTTAGCACCCTCGCGGGCATCCAGCAGGCTGGCGTTGGTTTGGGGCTGGTCGATCTTCACCCAAGCCGAGAAGGTCCAGCCCTTGTCCGGGTTGACCGCCAGTTGCGGCGCGGCGTTGACCGTGATCGGCCCCGCCCCGCTGAACTTGGCCGCCGCGCCGATCCACCCCGCCGGATCAACCGCCGCCTTGGAATCCGCCGCGTGCGTGCCGTAAGCCGTCGCGTCCTGGGGCAGGGTTTCGCCTTCGGCGAAGTGGTAGGTCAGGCTCTGGGCCACGTCGTACAGCCCCTTGGAGTCCGAACCGTCCGGGGCGTTGGCATTGCCGTAATACAGCCAGAAGCCGTCGGTGCTGACGCCACCGCGCACTTCCGGCAGCTTCACCCACACCAGACCGAGTTCGTTGAAGGCATCGACCTTTTCCACCTGATGCTTGAGGGCGACCTTGTCGTCCTTCAAAAAGCGGATGTCCTTGCCGTTCTCGGCCAGCTCGGCGAAGTAGGCGAAATTGCCCGCGTGCAGCCGGATCAGCAGCGGGAATTCCGCCACCGTCTCCTGAATGTCCGCGCCGGTCGCGGCGGCGTCCACCGTCACTTGGCGGCGGGATTTCCACTCGTCGTTCCACCAGCCGAAGGCCAGGGCGGGGAGGAGGAGCAGTAGCAGCCCCAGGGGGAGAGTTATTCGATTCATCTGGTTGGTTTCTGTCGTTCGTTTTCGAATAAATACGCTGGATGTAGCCCGTCGGGCTAACTTGTGGGAGTGGGCTTCAGCCCACGACCTCGCAGGCTGGATTTATCGTGGGCTGAAGCCCACTCCCACTAACCCCCACACCCCGGCGTCCCCGCCCGCACATCCGCCACGCTGCATTGCCCATAGCCCACCACGTCGGCGCTAAGCTGGCTGTTGTTCATGGACTTGGCTTGGTTCTCGGCCTGTTGATCCTGGGTTTTGCCCGCGTCATCCAGTCCGCCGGATTGGGTCGCCGCCTTGGCCGCGCCCGCTGCCGCTGCCGCCGCACCGGCGGGCACCACCGGCGGGGCCACCGCCGTGGGCACGCCCACCGTGCCGCCCGACGCCTGGATGTTGGAAGCCCCGATCACCGCGCTGGGGGCGATGACCACCTGCCCGCCGCTGATGCCCGCCTCCCCGGCGTTGACCACGCCCTTGGGCGCGGCCAGATAGACATTGCCCTGGCCCTTGCTGGTGTCGGCGGGGGTGATGGCCTGGATGCCGCTGCCGGAGACGATGGGTGGGAAAATAGTGACGATGTTGCCGTTCTCATCCACCCCGGTGACGGGCGGCGGCGCGGAGATGGCGGACTTGGCGCCCTTGCCCGCGTCGATGTCGCCCTTCGAGGACCAGATGGCGATGTCGTCCCCGCCCATGGTGAACACGCGGGATTGGTTGACGTTGAAGTTGCCGGAGGCGAAGGCGTTCACGTTGCCCTGCTGCTGGGCCACGATGCCCAACTCGTCGGCCTCCTTGCGGAGTCCCCCGACCTTGCCCGCCAAGCCCACATCCACCTGCCCGCCGGGCACGGCGAGGTTGATGTCGCCACCCGCGAGGGTCTTGATCTGGCTGAACACCAGCGCCAGATCGCCCGCGTAATCCTTGCCGGGGAACAGGGTGGCAATGGCGTCGAAGCCCTGTTGGTAGAACTTGCCGCGCTGGTTTTCCGGCGCTTTGGCGGCGGCGGCGGCGGATTGCTTGATTTCGCTGAACAGGATGTCCTGGACAACGCTGAGCTTCGCCTCGTCCGGCTGCTGCTTGAGATAGGCCAGCTTGTCTTCCGGCGTCGGGTTGCCGGTGAGTCCGTCGAGCTTGAGCTTGGCGAGGTAATCGCTGCCCACGGTCAGGTATTTGCCGATGAATCCGGCGTATTCCACCTGGTCCGACAGCCCGGCCAACAGGTCGATGCCCGCCCCGCCGTCGCCGGACAAGGCCCGGTTGAACAGGTTGCCGATGGTCAAAATGCCCGACGAACTGCCCAGGTTGATATTCCGCCCGGCCAGCACTTGCAGGCGTCCGGGGCCGTCCACCTGGATGCGCTGATCCATGGGCACCACGCCGCCGTTGGCGTCCAGCCGCGAGTCGAACACCAAATCGCGGCCCGCCTGGACGCGGGTGATGTCGCCCGGGTTGAGGTTCTGGGCGTACAGGCTGAGGTTCTTGATGTCGCGGCCCGCCTGGACTTCGGTCGCCTTGGGCATGAAGAACTTCATCTGCACATTGCCGGGGAAGGCGATGTCGCCGCCCTTGGCGATGATCGCCGCCCGGGCCGTGTCGTTCTCATGCACCGGCGTGGTGGCGTGGATGGCCGTGGCTAGGGAGCTTTCCGGGTCCAACCGCTCGCGGGTCTTGATGTCCTTGCGGGGCAGGTCGCCCAGCAGGCCGGATTCCGGCAGCGCCACCTGCGGCAGCAAGGCCGGGTCGGCGTCGGATAGGTTCAGCTTGAGGGTGGCGTCCTGGGTGCGGTCGGTGCCAATGTCCTGGCCCGCCAGCAGTTCAAGCTGGCCTAGTGCCGATGGGTACAGAATTAAGGAATTGTCGATGCGGATGTCCCCGGCGGGGGCTTGGGCGGTGAGCGTGCCGGGATAGACCGCCAGCTCGAAGCCGGTACCGTCCCCGGCGGTGTAGCCTTTGACCGCCTTGAAGGTATCGACGGCGTTTTGCAGCACCACATCGCCGCCCGCCGAGGCCAAATCCAAGCGGCTGTCCGGGGCGTAGGTGAAGAAGAAGGCATTGCGGCGAGTGGCGGAATCGGGCAAATCGTGCTGCGGTAACAACGTCGGATTTAACGCCGTGCCCAGCACCACATCACGCCGCGCCGTCAGTTGGAAACTGGCGTCGCCCTGCTCGATGACCGCACCCAGCTTGGTGTCGGAGGCCAGGATGCCGCCGCCCGCGTTGAGCCGCCCGCTGCCCAAACCGGTGTAATACTCGCCGCCCCGGATGTCGCCCCCGGCGCTGACGCTCAGGTTGCCGCCGCCGGAGATTTCGGTGCCATTGGCGATCCACTGGGTATCGGTGGCCCCGCCCGGCTTCAGGTCGGGCAAGCTGCCATTGCGCGGGGTCGTCAACACGCCCATGGGCTTGCCGGTGGTGGGGATCATCACCGACAAATTGCTCACATGGCCCCCGGCGCTGACGCTCACATCGCCGCCGCCCAGAGCGCCCACGTTCTGATTGAAGAAGCGGCTGGCCTTCTCGTTAATGAAGATTTGCTTGCCTCTGGCGTCGAAGCCCACCGTCACCCGGTCCGCCGTCGCGCCGCTCACGTCCACGCCCCAGGCCGTCGGGCGGCGGTTGGCGTCGGCGGCGTTGTTGTTCCAGGTGCCGCTGCGGACCAGCCAGTCGGTCATCATCTGGCCGGTTTCGATGCCGCTGATGTCGCCGCCCGCCGCCAGATGGATGTCGCCGCCGTGGGTGGGATATTCGGCCAGGAAGCCATAGCCCGCGTTGTACGCGCCGTAGGTGCCCCAGCGCAGCAAATCGGCCAGCACCGCCGGGTCTTGCTTTTGCAGGTAAGCGGCGAGGTCTTCATTGGGCTGGATGGCCGTCACGCCCAGCACCTTGCCCGCCAGCAAGTCGTCGAAGGTGTAATCGGCGGGTCGGCCCACGGTGTAGACCGCCGCCGCCAGTTTCGGGCTGGCGGGGTTGGCGACGAACAACAGGTCGTTGCCCGCCTGGATGTCGATGCTGCCGGTGCCGGTACGGACCATGACTTGGCGGGTGGCGGTCTGGGCCGGGTTGAGTGGGTCGATGCCGGTGTAGGTGCTGGCCAGCCGCACATCGCCGCCCGCCGCGAGGGCATAGCTCCACGAGTAGCCCGGTTGCAGGGTGTCTTGGAACTGGAAGCCTTGCAGGGTGCCGTACAGCGAATCCGGCAGGGTGGCGAAGGCGTCGGTCAGGGTCGCCTTGATGTCCAGGTCGCCCCCGGCGTTGAGGCTCAGATAGCCCGGCACGCCTTGCCAACGCCATAAGTAGTCGCCGGTCTTGGCGTCCTTCGCGGCGAAATCCCAAGCGCCAGCCAGCGTGAGATTGCCCGCGCTGCGGAGGTCCAAGCCGGGCGCCACGATCAGGCCCGCGCCGGAGTGGTCCGTTGGCGCTTGGACCCGCGTCATGAAGGCGGCGGTGTCGGCCTGAAATCCTAAGATGGCGCTGTCGTCCACCGTGCTGACGCCGGTATAAACCCGCGTGGCTTCCAGCAAGGGCCGGGTCGCGCCGCTGATTTGGGTGTTGATCTCGGTGACGGCGATTTGCCCCGTGCCGTCGTCGCGTCCGGTGCGGAGATGGACGGAACCGCCCTGCCCGCCCGCGCCCCCGGAGACATTGATGGAGGAAGCGGCGGAGAGGTCCAGCCGCCCGGAACCGCTGGCGGTGAGGGCGGAATCGACGGTATCCAAGCTGACCTTGCCGCCCCGTTCGCCATTGCCGGTCGCGTGGGCGTCGATGGCCGCGCCCGCGCCCAGCGTGATGCCTTTGGAACCCTGAATGGCGACTTCGCCGCCTTGCGTCCCGGCGGCGTCGATGTTTCCGGCCACATTCACCGCGCCGGAATCCGCCGAGAGTTGTACACGGTGCGCCCGGACGGTCTCGCCCGCCGGTAGGCTCACATCGCCGCTGCGCTGGCGGAGCGCGAGGCTTTCCGCGAAACCCGCCGCCGCCAGTTTGCCGTTGAGCGCCGACAAGCCGCCGGTGTCGAAGCTCGCCGCGTCGAGGGCAAAGCTTCCCGTCTTGGACTGGCCGACCGCACTGGCCGTAACGGTGCCGCTCCAATCGAAACCGCCTTGCGGGGCCGTGACCGCGAGGCTACCCGCATCGCTGGTTTGGTCCGTGACGGCGGCGGGAATGTTCGCGCCGGAAAGATTGAGGCTGGACCCGGACGCCAGCACTACATTGCCCTGATTTGCGGCGAGCTTGATGCTGCCCGCCGGGGTGTAGCGGGTCAGGGCGGCGAAGTTCACGGACTGGCCGGACACATCGGCCACGAAACCGGAATCCAGCCGCACGTCGCCGCGCAGCGCGGTCATCGCCAGCAGGCCGGACGGCAGATCGAAGCGGGCGTTGCCGGAAATGCTATCGGCTTGCAGGGTCCAGCCCACACCCAGGCCGGTGGTGTCGGCGGGCTTGGCGGGCAAGGCTTGCGCCGCAAGCGTGAGGCTGTGGCCGGTGGCGTTGATTTCCGTGGTGGACCCCGCGCCGCCGCTGATATGGCCCGCGCTGAGGTTCACATCCCCGGCCACGGTCAAGCGGCCCGCGTTCTTGGCCGCGTCGGACTGGCCCAGCAAGGCTTCGCTGGCGGAGAAATTCACCTTATTGAAGCCGGTGATGGCGTACTGGCCGGCGCCCAGCGCGATGGCCTTGGCGGTCAGGCTCAGTTCGCCGCTGCCGGTGCCCGCGCTGGACGCCCTGCCGCCGCTGTTGTCGAGGAAAATGGCGTCGGCCCGGATGGTCGCCGCCGCGCCGTCGTTGGCGTAGCCATTGATGGCGGCGGCGTCGATGGCGAGCTGCTTGGTGTCGATGCCGACGGCGCCGTAAAGATTGAGATCGGTGGCGCTGGTCAGCTTGAGTTCGTCGAGGGTGAAGCCGGTCTTCGCCAGCACCAAACCGGCGCTGTCGGCGGGCGCGTTGCCCAGGCTGATCTTGCTGGACTTGAGCGCCAAGGAGCCGCCCGCCATGGCGATGGTCCCGGCGAATTTGGTGTCCGTGGTGGAATCCAGCAGCATCGAGCCTTCCGCCGTGAGCTTGGCCCCGGACTCCACCACCAGCACGCCGCCGTTGCCGGTGGTGGCCTGGTCGCGGATCACGCCCACTTGCGGCAGCGCGGAGACCCGCACCAACGCGCCATCGCTGCCGCCGGACGCGCCGGATTCGACCCGGTTGGACACCAGCAAATCGTCGGCGGGCGCGTCGATCTGGCCCCGGCTTTCCACCACCGCGCCCGCCCCTAGCTTCACTTGGGTCTTGCCAGCCAGCAGGATTTCCCGGCCCGTCAAGCTGGCGTTCCCGGCGATTTCCACCGAATCCGCCACCACCGAGACGCGCCGCCCGGTGGTTTCCTTGGAGCGCAGCCCGCCCAGCAACAGGCTTTCCACGTTCAATTGGTTGAGGTCATCGGCCAGCAAGCCGACCGTGCCGGATTCCAGCCCGGTCAAGTCGGCGCTGGTCCCGACCACCGCCAGCCGCGCCGCGCCGATGTCCACCTGTCCGCCCACGCCATTGGCGGCGGCGGTGGCGGCCAGTTCGGCACCCAAAGTCAGGCGGGAATCGGCGGAAATGGCGAGGCTGCCCGCGTCGCGGGGCAGTTGCGGCGTGACGGTGCCGTCGCGGGTGGCCTTGTCGGCAAAGAATTGGTTGGCGGAGTAATCCTGGTATTGCGAGCGGGTGCGGGCGATGCTGCCCGGCTCCACCGCGAAGCCCTGCCAGCGCGGGTCCACGGCGGGCGTGCCCGCCACGCCGTAACGGCCCGCCACCACGGTGGAGCCGT
>NZ_JBTEKS010000170.1:0-8913 GCF_054333355.1 Methylomagnum sp.
GCGGCGTTGCCGGCGGCGGGGTGCCGGAAACGCCCCTCGTCCGCTGCGCGTCCGACGGGCTTATTCCGGCCTACTTTTCTAGAAGCCCAAACTTTTAAAACACGCTCTTAGTCGTTGGGTGGCTCTTGTGTTGCGAGTCAAGTCCTTGATGCCCCACTTAGGCTCTGACAAAGCCCTCTGGATGGCTTCGCGAGTCCTGAGTGGATCGGGTTTTTCCACCTCATTCCTCAGCTAACTGCGCCAACAACTCCGCCTGATGCTCGCTGATAAGCGGCTCGATCACCGGATCGAGGTCGCCGGTCATGATGGTTTCCAGCTTGTACAGGGTCAGGTTGATGCGGTGGTCGGTGAGTCGGCCCTGCGGGAAGTTGTAGGTGCGGATGCGCTCGGAGCGGTCGCCGCTGCCGACTTGGAGCTTCCGCGAGGCGGCGATTTCCGCCGTCTGCTTCTCCTGCTGGGCCGACAGGATGCGCGATTGCAGCAAGGACATGGCCCGCGCCCGATTCTTGTGCTGGGAACGCTCGTCCTGGCATTCCACCACCACGCCGGTGGGGATGTGGGTAAGGCGGATGGCCGACTCGGTGCGGTTGACGTGCTGACCGCCCGCCCCGGAGGCGCGGAAGGTGTCGACGCGCAAATCCGCCGGGTTGATGTCGAATTCAACCTCATCCACTTCCGGCAGAATCGCCACGGTGCAAGCGGAGGTGTGGATGCGGCCCTGGGTCTCGGTGGCGGGGACGCGCTGCACGCGGTGGGCGCCCGCCTCGAACTTCAGGCGGGAGTACACATCCTGGCCGCTGACGCGGACCACGATTTCCTTGTAGCCGCCCATTTCGCCCTCGCTCTCGCTGATGACCTCGGTCTTCCAGCCTTTTTGCTCGGCGTAGCGGGCATACATGCGGTACAAGTCGCCCGAGAACAGCGCCGCCTCGGCCCCACCCGTACCGGCCCGGACTTCTAGGAAGATGTTGCGCTCGTCATTGGGGTCGCGGGGCAGTAGCAGGATTTGCAGTTCCTCGGCCAGCTTGGCCTGATTGGCCTCGGCGTCGGCGAGTTCGTCCTGGGCGAGTTCACGCACCTCCGGGTCCGGGTCGCTGACGAGGCTTTGGGCATACTCGATGGCGTCGTCGGATTCCAGGTAGCGCCGGAAGCAGGTGACGACCGGATTGAGCTGGGCATATTCCCGGCTTAAGGCGCGGAAGCGGTTCTGGTCGTTCTGGGTTTCCGGCTCGGCCAGGAGGGCGGTGATTTCTTCGAAACGCTGGGAGAGGTGGTCGAGTTTTTGGCGGATGGAGGATTTCACGTAATCAGGAACCGTCTTTCAGTTGGAAAAGTTCGCGGGCGGCGGCGATGAGATCGTACCGTTCGTAGACGCCCGCCTGTTTGATCTGGGTGCTGGGCGTGTGAATGAGCTTGTTGGTGAGCAGATTCGCCAGCAGTTCCAGGGTGTCTTCCGGCGAGCGGCCACCGCGCAGGGCTTGCTGTGCCTTGACGAGGGCTTCATCCCGGATGCGCTCAGCGTGCGTGCGGAAATCCCGGATGGTGCTGGTCGCGCCCTGGGCACGCAGCCAAGCGAGGAAGTGGTCCACCTCGGTGTCGATGATTTCTTCGGCCTGCTTGGCGGCTTCCTGACGGGAGCGGATGTTTTCTTCGACCGTGTTGCGCAGGTCATCGACGGTGTAGAGGTAGACATCGCGCAGTTGCTCCACTTCCGGTTCGATGTCGCGGGGCACGGCCAAGTCCACCATGAACATGGGCTTGTGCTTGCGTGCCCTGATAGCGCTTTCGACGCTCCCCTTGCCGAGTATGGGCAAATGGCTGGCGGTGGAGGACACCACGATGTCGGCCTTGGCGAGGTGTTTCGGCAGTTCCGACAGGGAAATCGCGAAGCCGTTGAACTGTTGCGCCAGGGCGTGAGCCTTATCGTAGGTGCGATTGGCGATGATGAGTTCGCCGATTTTGTTTTCGGTCAGATGCCGGGCGGTGAGTTCGATGGTTTCCCCGGCGCCAATCAGCATGGCGGTCTGCTTGCTGAGGTCGTCGAAGATGCGCTGGGCCAGCCGGACGGCGGCGAAGGCCACGGAAATGGGGCTGGAGCCGATGGCGGTGTCGGTGCGGACCTTCTTGGCGGCGGTGAAGGTGTGTTGGAACAACTTGCCGAGCGTCTTGCCTAACGTTCCGGCTTCGGCGGCGGTTTGGTAGGCCGTCTTCATCTGGCCAAGGATTTGCGGCTCGCCGAGAATCATCGAGTCCAGGCCGGACGCCACCCGGAACATGTGGCGGATAGTGGCGGAGTCCGTATGGGCGTAGAGAAACGGCTGGAATTCCTCGCGGCGCAGGCGTTGCTCATGGGCGATCCAGTCGATCAGCGCATCCCGGCCTTTGGATTCGGCGCCACAATACAGTTCGGTGCGGTTGCAGGTGGAGAGAATCGCCACTTCCTCAATATCCGGCAACTGAATCAGGCCATGCAGGGCGTGCCTCAGCCGCTCGGTCGGAAATGCCAGTCGCTCCCGGATCGAGACCGGCGCGGTGTTATGGTTCAGTCCTACGGTTAAAATGCCCATCGGCTCACTTTGTGCAGCGTTAAGAATATAATTCTAAAAAAAAGCGCCGTTGGGGCCAAATCGGGAGTGGTTTCAGTTTGTCGCGGCCCGTCAAGGAAGGCTAAAATCACGGCGGTATTGCCGTCTTCGATACCTTCCGCCGCGCCAAGCCGCCTTGGGATGACGATTCCACGCACATGTCGGGCCGGGCGACAAAAACCTGTCGAGACTACTCCATATTTCCGTTTTTTTCGATTCTTCGATTTAGAGATTCCACCAGTGGCAAAACGATTGGTTTGTTTGGCCTGTGCCGGGGCGGTTTGGCTCTCGGGATGCGCCGGTCTGAATGCCTCGCGGACGGGTTCCGATGGCTTCATCGAGGGCGATGTGCGGACGAGCACTCGCCCGGCGGCGCAGGATTCGGAAACGGTTTATCTGCTATTGGCGGCGGAATTGGCCGGCCAGCGGGGCCAATACGATACCGCTTTGGACAATTATCTCCAGGTGGCCCGGCGCAAGCCCGATGCCCAGGTGGCCGAACGCGCCACCCAGATTGCGCTGTACCTTAAGAACAACGACAAGGCGCGGGAAGCCGCCGCCTTGTGGGTGGCCCACGATCCCAAGAATGTGGCCGCGCACCGCGTCAACGCCATGCTGCTGCTGAAAGCCGGGCAGCTCGACCAGGCCGTGGCGGAGTTCAAGACCTTGCTAGCGCTCAAGGACGTTGAGCTAGAAAACACCCTGATCGAGTTGGTGAAATGGCTGAACACCGAGGTCTCCAAGGAGGAGGGGCTAAAGGCCATGGCGCACCTCGTCGGACAGTTCCCCAGCGTGGCGGAGCTGCATTTCGCCTACGCCCTGCTGGCGAGCGACAAGGGCGAGCACCAATTGGCTTTGGACGAAACCCAGCGCGCCTTGGCGCTGCATCCCGATTGGAGCCGCGCCCGCCTCCTGCAAGCCCAGGTGATGGCCCAGATGGGCGATTCGGCGGCGGCCCGGGAATCCGTCCAGCGAGCCTTGAAAAGCGATCCGAATAACAATCGGCTGCGGCTGATTTATTCGCAGTTTCTCGCCAAGTCGGGGGACTTGAAGTCCGCCGAGCGGGAGCTTCAGCGCATTCTCGACAAAGAGCCGGGGGATAAGGACGCCCGCTTCGCGCTCGCTTCGACCCTGATGGAGAAGGGCCAGCTTGATCGAGCCCGCCAGGAGTTCCAGCGGCTGACCGAAGTGCCCAAGTGGCAATCCCAGGCCTATTTTTATCTGGGGTTGATCGAAGCCAAACAAGGCCGGTTGGAGAGCGCCCGGCAGTGGTTCGATAAAATCACTGTCGGCCCCTTGGAGTTCGATGCGCGGGTCAACGGCATCACGGCGCTGATTAATCTCGGCCGCTTGAGCGAGGCCCGCCAGCGGTTGAGTCAGGTTCGGAAGAGTTTCCCCAATGAGGCGTTGCGGCTTTATTTGCTGGAAGCGGAGCTGCTGTCGAAAAACAAGGATTACGACGCGGCGTTCGACTTGTTGAGCGAAGGACTGGACGAGTTGCCCGGCCAAGTGGAGTTGCTTTATTCGCGGGCGCTTATCGCCGAGCAGTTGGAGCGGTTCGACGTGCTTGAGGCCGATCTACGGGCGGTGTTGGAAAAGAATCCCGATGACCCCAACGCCCTCAACGCCCTAGGCTACACGCTGGCGGATCGTGCCGAGCGTTTGGACGAGGCCAAAGGTTATCTGGAGCGGGCCATTGCCTTGAAGCCGGAAGACCCCGCCATCATGGATAGTTATGGCTGGCTGCAATACCGCCTGGGCAATTTGAAGGAAGCGCTAGTGTATTTGCGCAAGGCTTACGATTTGGTGCAAGACCCCGAAATCGGGGCGCATTATGGCGAAGTGCTGTGGGAGTCGGGCCAGAAAAAGGAAGCCAAGAGGGTGTGGAATGATTCGCTCAAGAAAGACCCCAACCAGGAAGACATGAGGCGGGTGAAGGTTCGCTATAAGGATGCGTTCAAATAACGGTTTGATCCGGCGCTTGGCGGTCCCGCTGGCGCTGATGGTGTTGTTGCCCGGTTGTGCATCGCTGCGGACGGAAACCGCCGCGCCGCCCTTGCCCGAGAATACCCAAGCACTGTACGCGCTCAAGATGTGGCGATTGGAAGGGCGCATTGGTGTGCGCACCACCGGGGACGCTTGGCAGGCCAACCTGTTTTGGGAACACGAGGCGGCGCAGGATCGCCTGCGAATTTCCGGGCCGCTGAGCCAAGGCATGGTTTCCATCATCGTGCAAAAAGACTTGCTTTACATCAACGAGGGTAATGGCGTCACCAAGCTGTCCCGTGACCCGGATGCCGAATTGCGGGAGCGGCTGGGTTTCTCTGTTCCCTTAGCTAGCCTGCGTTATTGGATGCTAGGTTTGCCAGACCCGGCCTTGGCCCATGCGCCGATCCAAGTCGGTGGGGGCGCGACCGCCGGGTTCCGGCAATTGGGATGGACCATCCGCGTGGACAGCTTCACTCATCTGAATAACCGTGCTTTGCCGCAGAAGCTGCGCGTGGAGCGCGATGATGTTGCCGTGAAGCTGAAAATCATCGCCGACACCTGGAATACCGGAGGTTGATTCGTGAGAGAAAGCGAAATATTGCGCCTGCCAGCACCGGCCAAGCTGAATCTTACGCTGAGGATCGTGGGTCGACGCGAGGATGGCTATCACCTGCTGCAAACCGTTTTCCAATTCATCGACCGCTGTGATTGGATCACCCTGCGCCCTCGCCCTGATGGCCAAATTCGGTTGGAAGCGCCTTTGCCAGGTGTTCCAGAGGAAGCCGACCTTACCGTGCGGGCGGCGCACGCTTTGCGGGATGCTATTGGAATTAGGGCGGGCGTCACCATCGGAATCGAGAAAAATTTGCCGATGGGTGGCGGTTTGGGGGGCGGAAGCTCTGACGCCGCAACTACTCTGTTGGGTTTGAACCGATTGTGGAACGCGGGGCTGACTAATGAAGAGCTGATGGCGTTGGGCCTTAAATTGGGTGCGGATGTGCCTGTTTTCATCAACGGTTGCAGCGCGTGGGCGGAAGGCGTGGGCGAGGTTCTGACCCCGTTGGAGCTTCCCGAGCCTTGGTATGTGTTGGTGGTGCCCGCTTGCCATGTCGCGACGGCGAAGGTTTTTACGTCGCCTGATTTGACACGCGATAACAAACCTATCAAAATGCGCGACTTCCTCGCGGGCCAGCACGAAAACCATTGCCTTACTGTGGTCACGAGTTTGTATCCTGAAGTTGGAAAAGCGTTGGATGATTTGTCCCGCTTTGGACCTGCTCAGCTTACTGGCACGGGTGCCTGCGTTTTTGCGGCATTTAGCGACGAATCTCAAGCGCGAAAAGCGGTTAAAGATTTGGGCGAATCGTGGTCAGTGTTTGTGGCGAAAGGCGTCAACAGTTCACCACTACATAAAGCGTTGGGCATTGCCTAGTTCATTAATCGAGTTTATTGGGGCGTAGCCAAGCGGTAAGGCACCGGGTTTTGATCCCGGCATTCCCAGGTTCGAATCCTGGCGCCCCAGCCAATCTCTTATCCCGCTCGACATCTTGGTTCTGGAGTTGTTCGAATGACCGACGCCTCGTTCATGGTGTTTTCGGGAAACGCTAACCTGCCTTTGGCCGAAGGCATTGTGCGCAAGCTTAATATGCGGTTGGGGATGGCGACCATCGGTCGCTTCATTGATGGGGAAATCGCCGTTGAAATTGAGGAAAACGTCCGGGGTCGCGACGTTTTCATTGTCCAGCCTACCTGTGCGCCGATTAACGAAAACCTGATGGAATTGCTGATTATGATCGACGCTTTCCGGCGGTCATCGGCAGGCACCGTTACGGCGGTCATCCCTTACTACGGTTACTCGCGGCAGGATCGCCGCATCCGCTCCGCCCGGGTCCCAATCACCGCAAAATTAGTGGCAAAAATGATTTGCGCGGCGGGGGCCGACCGTGTTTTGACGGTCGATCTGCACGCGGATCAGATTCAGGGCTTCTTCGACGCGCCAGTCGATAATGTGTACGCATCCCCCATCCTGCTGGGCGATGTGTGGCGACAGAAATATCCCGACCTGATGGTGGTGTCCCCCGATATTGGGGGCGTGGTCAGGGCGCGGGCCTTGGCAAAACGCTTGGACGACGCTGAACTCGCTATCATCGACAAGCGGCGACCTCGGCCGAACGAGGCCAAGGTCATGAATATCATCGGCGATGTGGCGGGCCGCACTTGCATCATGGTGGATGACTTGGTGGATACCGCTGGCACTTTATGCCAGGCCGCCGTGGCCCTTAAAGAGCATGGCGCGGAGAAGGTCGTTGCCTATTGCACTCATCCAGTGTTGTCGGGCCGGGCGGTGGATAATCTGGAAGCTTCGGTGCTGGATGAGTTGGTGGTTACGGATACCATCCCGTTAAGTCCGGCGGCTGAAAAATGTTCCAAGATTCGCCAGTTAAGCGTCGCCGAGATGCTGGCGGAAACCATACGCCGAATCGCGGTTGGCGAATCGGTAAGTTCCATGTATGTCGATTAGACGACTTTTTATCACTGCTCAGAGTATTTGGAGAAAAAGATGGCAGGCAGTTTTGTGTTTGAAGCGGAGTCGAGAAAAGTTACCGGCAGGGGCGATGCCCGCCGTTTACGCCAAGCCAACAAGGTTCCGGCGATTCTGTACGGCGGTGGCGGCGAGCCAGAGGGCTTGATTCTGGTTCACAATAAGGTTGTGAAGAGCCTGGAGAATGAGGCGGTCTATTCGCATATTCTCACGATCAAGGTGGATGGCGTTCGAGAAGAGCGCGCCATTCTTAAAGACCTGCAAAGGCACCCCAGTAAGCCGATTATCATGCATATGGATTTCCAGCGGGTTAGCGCCGCCGACAAAATCCGTGTGCATGTGCCGCTGCATTTCATAAATCAGGAAACCTCAGTGGGTGCCAAGAAGGGTGGTATCGTCACTCACAATATGGTGGACATTGAAGTTACCTGCTTGCCAGATTACTTGCCCGAGTATATTGAGGTCGATCTGGCTCAGGTGGATGTTGGTCAGTCGGTTCATCTATCCGAAATCAAAGTTCCGGCGGGCGTCGAAATTGTCGCTCTAGCGCATGGGGCGGAGCATGACCTCCCGGTCGCGGTGATCCAGTCCAACCGGGTATCCGAAGCTTCCGAAGGGACGGCTGGCTGATAATGGAGCAGCCGAGTGTCGGCTAAGTTCAAACTTATCGTCGGATTGGGAAACCCGACGGCCCAGTATGAAAAAACCCGGCATAACGCCGGGTTTTGGTTTTTGGATGAGATCGCTGCGACGCGAAGGGTGTCCTTCCATCAGGAGCAGCGATTTCATGGCTGGGCTGCTCGATTGGATGTTGACGGCACCCCGGTTCATTTGCTCAAGCCGATGACTTATATGAACCGTAGTGGGCAGGCCGTCGGCGCTGTGGCGAAGTATTTCAAAATCGCGCCGGATGAGATTCTGGTGGTTCACGATGAATTGGATATCCCGCCGGGAACGGTTCGCTTGAAGTATGGAGGAGGTCATGGCGGGCACAATGGGTTGCGCGATCTAATTACCCATTTAGGTTCTGCGGATTTCTACCGTTTACGGCTTGGAATAGGCCATCCTGGCGACCGTGCCGCCGTGATTGGCTATGTTTTGGATGCGCCGTCGGCTTCCGAGAACGAGTTAATCCGGGGTGCCATAGCGCGGGCAATCGGTTTCTTGTCGGACATCCTGTCCGGTGAGTTGGACCCGGTTATGAATCGGCTGCATGGTGGCGCGGGTTCTAAATCAAAAAATAATTGACGGCTACGGTTTAATCGAAGAAAATAAGCGACTCACTTGCTTGGAGGGGTTCCCGAGCGGTCAAAGGGATCAGACTGTAAATCTGACGGCTCTGCCTTCGAAGGTTCGAATCCTTCCCCCTCCACCATTTTTAAAGAGATATGTAGCGCGGGTGTAGTTCAATGGTAGAACCTCAGCCTTCCAAGCTGATGGCGTGGGTTCGATTCCCATCACCCGCTCCAAAAAAGGTTTTAGTGCCCATATAGCTCAGTCGGTAGAGCACTTCCTTGGTAAGGAAGAGGTCACCGGTTCAAATCCGGTTATGGGCTCCAGTTTTTTTGCGTACTTTAGGTAAAACACAGCAAGAGGTGTTGGCGGATGTCCAAAGAAAAGTTTGCACGCACGAAGCCGCATGTGAACGTGGGAACGATTGGTCATGTGGATCATGGCAAGACGACCCTGACGGCGGCGCTGACCAAGGTGGGCGCGGAGCGCTTCGGCGGGGTGTTCAAGGCGTATGACCAGATCGACGCGGCCCCCGAGGAGCGGGCGCGCGGCATCACCATCGCG
>NZ_JBTEKS010000171.1:0-8909 GCF_054333355.1 Methylomagnum sp.
ACTCAACAGCCAGTTCCAGGACGCGGCGGACAACTCCTTGTATTTCACGATGATCTACGGGGTGATCGACACCGTCGAACAAACCATCCAGCTCTGTCAGGCGGGGCACCCCAGCCCGCTCTTCATCCCGCTGAACGGCGCCCCCCAATACGTGGGCGAGGGCGGTTTTCCGGTGGCCTTATTACCCATGGCGGAATACGATTCCGTTACCTTATCCTACACAACGGGCGACCGTATGTTCCTGTACTCGGATGGCGTGACCGAATGCACCAACGCGGCGGGCGAAATGTTTGGCCCCGAGCGCTTGAAAGAATTTTTCGCAGGGATGGGCGGACTCCCCCTGTATGAATCCCTGAAACAATTGCGGGCGCGCATCTGCGAGTGGAACGGCGGGGACAGCTTCGACGACGATATTTCGGTGCTAGCCTTCGAGCTGCCATAGGCGCCGCCAGGATTTTTAGCTTCCGGGCCAAGCGGCCCGGTGTTTTTGACTCAACTGACGCAGGGGCGATATGAACCTAGAAGAAAAATTGGTGGACGGCATCCTCGTGCTTAAGCTGGCCAATCGGCGGCTGGACGCGAGCGTGGCGGCGGCGTTCAAGGAGCAGGTGGTGGGCCTCATCAACCAGGGGCATAAAATCATCGTGCTGGACTTGGAGTCCGTGGACTTCATCGACAGCAGCGGCCTGGGCGCCATGGTGTCCTGCCTCAAGCTGGTGGGCGTGAAGGGCCGCATCGCCCTCTGCCATTTGGCGGGTCCGGTGCTGTCCATGCTTCAGTTGACCCGCATGGACAAGGTGTTCGTCATCCATCCCACCACCGAACAGGCGCTTGAAGCGCTGAGAACCTGAGCTATTCGGCCAATCCGCCAGAGGGAGGAGCGCCAATGAAAACAATGATTCTAGCGGCCAGCCAGGGCACCGGCTTGAAGCCGCTCACGGACAGCATCCCCAAGCCCATGATCCCGCTCATCAACAAGCCGGTCATGGAGTGCATCATCGACCACCTCAAGCGGTTCGGCGTCACCGAGATCGTGGTGAACACCAGTTATCTGCCCGCCGCCATTGAGGAATACTTCCGCGACGGTGGCCGGTTCGGGACGCAAATCGCCTACTCCTTCGAGGGCAAGGTGGAAAACGACCGGCTGGCGGGGCTGGCGCTGGGGTCGGCGGGCGGCATGAAGCGCATCCAACAGTTTTCGGGCTTCTTCGACGGCACCTTCCTCGTGGTCTGCGGCGACGCCCTGTTCGACCTCGATCTCGCCGAGGCGCTGGACTTCCACCGCCGGAAACACGCCGTCGCCACGGTGGCGCTGCGGAACGCGCCCGCCGCCGAGGCTCGTGATGGCGGTTTCATCCAGACCGACGGCGACAGCAAGGTCGTCGGCTTCCAGGCGCCACCGAATTCAACGGGGACCGCGTCCCACTATGCCAGCACCGGGATCTACATCTTTGAACCCAAGGTGTTTGAACACATTCCCGCCTGGGTCGAATACGACATTGACAGCCAACTGCTGCCCGCCCTGGCCGAAGCCGGACTGCCCTGCTATGGCTACGCCAAGCCCTTCCAATGGCTGGACATCAACGCCATTCCCGACTACTGGGCCGTGATGCGGAAGATTCTGAACGGCGAGGTCAGGCATTTCAGGATGCCGGGCCGGGAAGTCCGCCCCGGAATCCATGCCGGCATACACCTGTCGGTGGACTGGAACGCGGTGAAGATCGTGCCGCCGGTCTATATCGGCAGCGGCACGCGCATCGAGCCGGGCGTCGAGATCATCGGCCCGGCCATGATCGGCGCCAATTGCCTGCTGGAAACCGGCGCGGTGGTCCGGGAATGCTTGATCCACGACTACACCCGCGTCGCCGGCATCGCCCACCTGGAAAACAAGATCATCACAGGCAACCACTGCATCGACCCGTCGGGCCACAGCCTCGACATCAAAAGCGCGGGGATCGACTGGATCGTGGGCGACGCCCGCCGGGAAATCGCCCTGGACGCCTGGCAACGGCAAATCCACATGATGGCCACGGCGGGTGGCCGCGGAACCCTTGTATGACCCATATGAACAACGTCACCCTAATCATCGGCAACAACCCGATGGACACCCTGCTGATAGGCATCTGCATCCGGCATATCTCGGCGCTGGCGTTCCCCCCCGAGGAATGCTCCGCCATCGAGCTGGCGGTGGTCGAGGCCGTCAACAACGCCATCGAACACGCCTACGGCGAGGCGGAGGAGGGCAAGATTACGGTGTCCTACTCGCTCTCCGAAGACGGCGCGGTTATTGAGATCATCGACCGTGGGCGGGGCATGGCCTCGCATCTCTTGGCGGATAAAGGCAATCCCCTTGAGTTCGATCCCGAGGACATCGACAACCTGCCCGAACGGGGCATGGGGATATGGCTGATCCGGTCCTGCATGGACTCGGCGGCCTACCATAGCGGCGGCGACTGCAACCGCTGGACCCTGACGAAGTACCGCAAAGCGGCGGAAGCGGCCTAGCCCTGGCCCTCCCCCGGAACCGGGGCCAGAAACGCCGCCCCGATACAGCGGCGGCGTCCCCGTATCGACAGCCTCACTTGACCGACGCAGCGCGGGGGACGCTCCGCCATCCCGCCTTCAGGGCACTCAAGCCCCGCCCAGCCAGGGCCACCGCCGCCCTTTCAGCAAGCCCTCCCAATAAATCACCGGAATCGCGTAGCGCTTCAGCAGGTACATGCTGTAGCGCTCCTTGCCTTGGTCGAAGGGGAAAGTCTCCTTCGGCTTCAGGTCGTAGTCGAATTCCGCCAGGATCAACTTGCCGTAGCCGGTGATGAGCGGACAGGAGGTATAGCCGTCGTAATTCTGCGTCAGCCGGCCACCATTCATCGCCGCCAACAGATTGGCGGTCAGCACCGGCGCCTGGGCGCGGATGGCGGCGGCGGTCTTCGAGGTCGGCAGGCTGCTGGCGTCGCCGATACTGAACACGTTCGGATAGCGGACGTGTTGCAGGGTTTCCTTGTTCACCTCCACCCAGCCGCCCTCGTTGGCGAGGGGGCTGCGCTTGATGAAGTCCGGCGAACTCATGGGCGGCACGACGTGGAGCATAGCGTAGGGCTGGACCACGTCCTCGCCCGTATCGGCGTTGCGGAACACCGCCTCCTTGGCCTCGGCGCGGACCTCCACCAGATTGTGCTTGAAGCGGACATCAATCCCCCGGGGCTTCACCACATTCTCCATCAACGCGGCGGCGTACTTGGGCGCGCTGAAAATGGTCGGGGTCGCGCAGTAATAAATCACCTGGGTCTGGTCGCGCAGGCCGTGCTTGCGGAAATAATCCTCCGCCAAGTACATGATTTTCTGCGGCGCGCCCGCGCATTTGATGGGCGGCGGCGGGAAGGTGAACACCGCGTTGCCGCCCTTGAAGTTGCGGATGTTCTCCCAGGTGATGGGTGCCTGGTCGAAGCCGTAATTGCTGCACACGCCGTCCTTGCCCAGCGCCTCCGGGAGACCGGCGATCTTGCCCCAGTCGATTTGCAGGCCCGGACAGACCACCAGATAGTCGTAGGCAATCGTTTTGCCATCGCGGGTGGTCAGGCTGTTGTTGGCCGGATCGAAGCTCTCGGCGGCGTCCTTGATCCAGGCCGCGCCCTGGGGAATCTGCTCGGCCATGGGCCGCACCGACTGCTCCCGGTTGACGACCCCGCCGCCCACGAAGGTCCAGAAGGGCTGGTAATAATGCTTGTCGGACGGCTCGATGATGGCGACATCCGTGACACCGGCACGCAGCAGGCGGGCCGCGATGCCTAAGCCAGCGGCCCCGCCGCCGACCACGACAACTCGATGATGAAGTTGGTTATCCACGTCTCCTCTCCTCTGTGGTAATGCTTGTGGTTATTGGATTGCTTGAATAGACCCACTGGTTCCGCCGCTAAACCGGGCGAATCCGACGCCATGGCCGGGCCTCCGGGCCATTCTGCATTTGTGGCCAGCCGATTGACAACTCCCGGAAGAAATTCCGGTAATGGCTCAAGCAATGAGACGCAAACCATCCAGGAAGCATTCGATTACCTGATTAGCAAGAATCTTCAGTGTGGGGTGGGAATGTATTCATGCCCATCCCACAGAAATCCGGTGATGACTGAATTTCATTGCTAATCAGGTTCGATTAATGCGAACCTCAGACGGCGGATTGACGAAGACAGGCTAGGATACCGTTTCATCCATGCCCACAGGAATTAAAGGCGTAAAAAAACCGTGGACTCCAGAGGAGTCCACGGTGCAAATATTCAAAGCCGAGCCTTAAACCACAGAGATAGTTTTATTGTGTCTGCGGATTATTGACGTCCAGACGGAACGTTAGTCGATCTGTAAGCGGAGTTGGCGGAATCTTCCGAGATGGCCTTTTGCGCGGTGGCAAACTTTTCGTGCTCGCTTCCTTTAACCATCACCAAGACGATGACAACAGCAACAATAACGCCGCCGATGTACAACCAGAAGTTATCTTTTTCCTGTTCCATTATTTTTACCTCGTATATCGAATATTGGTTTGTTGTTATCGCGACCACAGTCGGCGCGGGGAGAACATTAACGAAATCCAAGGCCATGCTTATTGATATAGATCAAGATTTAGACAGCCAACAACGATGGGCCACTTTGCAAACGCAGTCGCCACATCAAAGAATCCGAATTCGCCAGGACATCAACGACAACCAAAATCCTCGGTCGGACAAAGAGTTCCGGGCAATTACCCGGCTCACGCGGCAGTGTACGAGTTGGGCTTAGCGGCCCGGACCTACAAAGGCTCTGCGGAGATTGTGCAAGCACGCTACCAACATCACCCCGCCCGCCTGTCTTTATCGACCAAATCAAACCCAGCGTCCGCCGCATTCCTCGGATCAAGCCGCCCGGGAACCGCTTGAAATGGGCATCCGCAAATGGGAATATCTCTCCGCCCCGTTTACCGGCTTAAATCAGCCATCTACGCAAGACCAATCAGTTTTTATCCCCAACAAATAAGCCAACATGAATAACGATAAGATGAGTATCGAAAAACGGGAAGACGAGTTATCGGTCTATCTCGCCAAGCAGCCCTATAAGACGGAACTCGATGGCATTAACCTAACCATAGCGAGGAATGTATTCCCCTCCGACTTTGGCATCACCAGTTCGTTTGCCGGCAACTTCATATTGCAACAAAAGCCCGGCGAATCCGCTTTGGACATGGGCTGCGGCAGTGGCTATTTCGCGTTCCTACTGAAAAAAATCGGCAGCCAACGGGTCATCGGTGTGGATTTCAATCGAGACGCCATCGAGTGCGCGACCGCCAACATAGGCCAGAACCCGGGCTTGGCACCCATACAATTCATTCATAGCAATCTGTTTGCCGATGTGCCCCCGCGCAAGTTCGACCTTATTATGTTTAACTTCAATTATTACCCATCCAACGGCTTATATGGCTTGAACGCCGATGGTGGGCAGGAAATCCTGCGGCGGTTCTTCTCGGAAGTGGTCGATTACTCCGACGCGGATACCCGGATATATATCCCTTATTCAGAATTCGTTGGCGCGGAGCATGACCCGAAGAACATCTGCGGGGAATATGGCCTCACGATTAATACCAGGGCCACAACGCGCAACAAGGCGGGTGAGCATTACATTTACGAAATCGCCCAAGCGTAGCGGCCGCTCGCCCGTGGGAGCGGTTTCCAACCGCGACTTCTGGCACACCTGTCGCGGTTAAAAACCGCCCCCACATTTCCTACAGGCCAAAAAAAGGCCGGTTCAAGCCGGCCTTTTTAATCTTTAGCGGGAAGAGGTAATCATTCCTTATCCACCGCCTTCATACTCAACCGCACCCGTCCCTGTCGGTCGATTTCCAATACCTTCACCCGTACGATGTCGCCCTCGGACAGCTTGTCGCTGACCTTCTCGACATGCTCGTCGGAGATTTGCGAGATGTGGACCAGACCGTCCTTGCCGGGCAGCACGGTCACGAAGGCGCCGAAGTCCATCAAGCGGACCACCTTGCCCTCGTAAATCTTGCCCACTTCCACCTCGGCGGTAATCGCCTCAATGCGGCGGCGGGCTTCATCGCCAGCTTCCTTGTCCACAGAAGCAATCTTCACCACGCCGTCGTCGGTTATGTCGATGCTCGCGCCGGTTTCTTCAGTGATGGCGCGAATGGTCGCGCCGCCCTTCCCGATCACGTCGCGGATTTTGCTCGGGTCGATGGTCAGGGTCATGATGCGCGGCGCGTAGTTGGACATTTCCTTACGCGGCGCGGCCAGGGCTTCGGCCATCTTGTCGAGGATGTGCAGCCGCCCGGCCTTGGCCTGTTCCAAGGCTTGGCGCATGATCTCGGGGGTGATGCCGTCGATCTTGATGTCCATCTGCAAGGCGGTCACGCCGTCGCGGCTACCGGCCACCTTGAAATCCATGTCGCCGAGGTGGTCCTCGTCGCCCATGATGTCGGACAGCACCGCGAAGCGCTCGCCTTCCTTAATCAAGCCCATGGCGATACCGGCCACCGGTGCCACGGTCGGCACGCCCGCGTCCATCAGCGCGAGGCTGGTGCCGCACACCGAGGCCATGGAACTGGAGCCGTTGGATTCGGTGATTTCCGACACGACCCGGATGACGTAGGGGAATTCTTCCAGGCTGGGCATGATGGCCTGCACGCCGCGCTTGGCGAGGCGACCGTGGCCGATTTCGCGGCGCTTGGGCGAGCCGATCATGCCGGTTTCGCCCACGCAGTACGGCGGGAAGTTGTAATGCAGCATGAAGGAGTCCTTGTATTCCCCTTCAATCGCGTCGATCACCTGGGCGTCGCGGCCCGTGCCGAGCGTCGCCACCACCAGCGCTTGGGTTTCGCCACGGGTGAACAGGGCGGAACCATGGGTGCGGGGCAGGATGCCGGTGCGGATGGAAATGGGGCGGACGGTGCTGAGGTCGCGACCGTCGATGCGCTTGGCTTCGTCCAAGATGCGGAAGCGAACCGTGTCGTATTCCAGCTTCTCAAACACGCCGCGCACCGCCGACTCGGTGAACCGACCTTCGCCGGTCAGGGCTTCGATGGCGGCCTTGCGGGCATCCTTCACGGCTTGCTGGCGAACCTGCTTGTCGGCGATTTGATAGGCGGTGGCGATGGCGGCACCGGCTTGATCCTTCACCGCTTGCAGCAGGGCTTCGTTCTCAACCGGCGGCGTCCAATTCCAGGACTTGACGCCCGCTTCGGCGGCCAATTCGTTAATGGCCCGGATGGCGGTCTGCATCTGCTCATGTCCGAACACCACGGCGCCCAGCATGATGTCTTCTGACAGGATATCGGCCTCGGATTCCACCATCAGCACGGCCCGCTCGGTGCCAGCGACCACGAGGTCCAGCAGCGAGTCATCCAGGTCGGGCGTGGCGGGATTAAGGACGTACTGGCCGTCGATGTAGGCCACCCGCGCCGCGCCAATCGGACCTTGGAACGGCAGGCCGCTCAGGGTCAACGCGGCGGAGGCGCCGAGCAGCGAGGGAATATCCGGGTCGATGTCCGGGTTCAGGGACATGACCGTGGCGACCACCTGGACTTCGTTGGTGAACCCTTCCGGGAACAGCGGGCGAATGGGGCGGTCGATCAGGCGTGCGGTCAGGGTTTCCTTCTCGGAGGGACGGCCTTCGCGCTTGAAGAAGCCTCCGGGAATCTTGCCAGCGGCGTAGGATTTCTCCTGGTAGTTGACCGTCAGCGGGAAGAAATCGGTGCCGGGGGAGGCTTCCTTTTTGCCCACGACCGTCACCAAGACCACGGTGCCCGCCATGTCCACCATGACGGCCGCATCTGCTTGGCGGGCGATTTCGCCGGTTTCAAAAGAGACCTGATAGTCGCCGTACTTGAACTGTTTCCGAATCGGATTCACAACGATACCTTCAAGTTAGTCAACTATTTACTTACGCAGACCCAGTCGCTCGATCAAGCTCCTATAACGTTCGACATCCTTCCGCTTGATGTAGTCCAGCAGCTTGCGGCGCTGATTGACCAGACGCAGCAGGCCACGGCGGGAATGATGGTCCTTTTTATTCTCAACGAAGTGGGGGGTAAGGTGATTGATGCGGGCGGTGAGCAAAGCCACTTGGACTTCCGGCGAGCCGGTGTCGTTTGCGGCGCGCTGATATTGCTGCACGACAGCGCTTTTTTCTACGGCGGTATAGGGCATTTCTAGACTCCCAAAAATTCAAGCAATTAAATAAACCGGCAATTTTAACGTCAGGCCGTGACGTGTTTCAATCAAAGCCTCGGCTTTAGAGCATGACCAGCGCGCTATTGGCGTAGGCTGGGCTTTAGCCCGACCTACGCCCGCTCCGGCTGGCCGACCTTGACCAGCCGCCGGGGCGCGATGCGTCCATCATCCAGCACCTCGCCGATACCCATGAAAACCTCGCGCCGTCCATACAAGCGCACGCAACCTTCCGTGGGTGCCTTGGGCACGAGAACCGCCTCGCCCTTGCGGACATAAAAGCTCAGTTCATCGCTCAACCGAACCTCGGGCAGACTCTTGACGATCCGGTCCATGGGCAACAACCAAGCCTCACGGGCCGCTGCGTCGGGCAGGACTTCGAGTTCTTCGACGGTATGGGCCTCGCTGATGTCCAGCTCGCCCACCGCCGTGCGGCGCAGGACTTCAACATGCCCGCCGCAGCCCAAGACTTGGCCCAAGTCTTCGGCCAGGGTGCGGATGTAGGTTCCCTTGGAGCAATGCACATCAAGCTCCAAGCTGGTCGCGTCGAAGGCTTCGAGGCGCAATTCGTGAATGGTCACGGGCCGGGCTTCCCGCTCGACTTCGATGCCCTTGCGGGCCAGATCGTACAGTCGTTGCCCCTTGTGCTTGAGGGCCGAATACATCGGGGGAACTTGCAGAATATCGCCCCGGAAACCGGCCAGC
>NZ_JBTEKS010000172.1:0-8887 GCF_054333355.1 Methylomagnum sp.
GTCGCGGGCTGAAGCCCGCTCCCACGGGGAAGCTCGCTGGTTCCCCAAGCCCCGGCTTGGGAACGAGCGGCGAATTATCCTTGTCCGAACCGGATAGCGACTCGCAAACCACCGAGGCAAGAAACCCCACATGACACCGGCCAAGGACACCGTGCGGCTGGCTGCGCTGGCCGATCTTCACTACACCCAGGGCAGCCAGGGAATGCTCCAGGCGTTCGGGGCGGACATCGCGGAACGCGCCGATGTGCTGCTGCTGGGCGGCGACATCGTGGACCGGGGCACGCCGGCGGAAGCCAAGCTGTTCGCCAAGGAATTAACGGCGACGGTGAAAGTGCCGGTGCTGGCGGTGCTGGGCAATCACGAGTACGAGGCGGGCCACGAGGCGGAAGTGCGGGACATCTTCGCCACGGCGGGCATCCTCGTGCTGGACGGCGACGCCCACGAAATCCACGGCGTCGGCTTCGCCGGGGTGAAGGGCTTCGCGGGCGGGTTCGGGCAGCACGCCTTGCAGCCCTGGGGCGAGGCCACCGTCAAGCGGTTCGTCCGCGAGTCGGTGGACGAGGTGATGAAGCTGGAATCGGCCCTCGCCAAGCTGCGCTCATCCCGCCGGGTCGCCCTGCTGCATTATTCGCCCATCCGCGCCACGGTCGAGGGCGAACCGCCGGAAATCATGGCCTTTCTGGGTTCGAGCCGCCTGGAGGAACCGCTGGACCGCTACGCCGTGACGGCGGTCTTCCACGGTCACGCCCATCGCGGCCAACCGGAGGGCCGCACCCGTGGCGGCGTTCCGGTCTACAACGTGGCCTGGCCGGTGTTGAAGCGCGGGCTTCCGAATGGGCCACCGCTGCGCTGGGTCGAAATCCCGGTCGGCCCCGAAGCCGCTCCCTAAAGCGTTTTTCACAGGGATGTTGGCCCCTTTCAAACCACCAAACCCCTCCCCGGCCCTCCCCTTACCAGGGGAGGGAGAAAAGCCCCCGCCGATACACTCTTGCCTAATTGAGGGAAGGATCAAAAGCCCCCCCGATAAGGGGGTTGGGGGGTTAAACCGAGTCCCTGCGCCCCACTCCCCACCCATCGGTGAATCCACCATGCCCAACACGCACTATGCCTTTTCCATGTCCGACCCCGTGGCGAACGGCTTCTATCGCCGCGCCCTAACCCTGTTGAGCCAAGCCGGTTTGCGCTTCCTGGTGGGGGGCGCTTACGCCTTGCGCTGTTATACGGGCATCCACCGCGACACCAAGGATTTGGATATTTTCGTCCATCCCCGCGACCGCGACCGGGTGGTGGGTGCGCTGGCGGCGGCGGGTTATCAGACCGACCACACGTTCCCCCATTGGCTGAGCAAGGCGGTGTTCGGCGAGCATTTCATCGACATCGTGTTCAGCTCGGGGAATGGGCTGTGCCCGGTGGACGATGAGTGGTTCGAGCATGGCGTGGACCGGGAGGTGCTGGGTTTGCCGGTGGCGTTGTGCCCGGTGGAGGAGATGGTGTGGTCGAAGGCGTTCATTCAGGAACGGGAGCGCTACGACGGGGCGGACATCGCGCATATATTGCGGACCTGTGCGGGGCATATCGCGTGGCCCCGGCTGATGCGGCGCTTCGACGAGCATTGGCGGGTGCTGCTGGGGCATTTGGTGTGGTTCGGCTTCATTTATCCGGCGGAGCGGGACCGGGTGCCGGAGTGGGTGATGCGGGATTTGTTGTACCGGCTGGAGAAGGAGTTGGACGGGACGCCGCCAGTGGGCAAGGTCTGTCAGGGGACGCTGGTGTCGCGGGAGCAGTATTTGGCGGATGTGATGGAGTGGGGCTATGAGGATGCGCGGTTATTGCCGCGTGGGCGGATGACGCGGGAGGAGGTGGCGCATTGGACGGGGGTGATTGGGGGGCATTAGAGTTTGGGCTTATTCGGCAGCCCGCATGGGATGCGCTGAGGAACGAAGCGCATCCTGTTGGGGTAATTGATGCGCCTCCTTCGTCGGCACATCCTACCCAGACGAATTCCGCCGCCCCGCCATAAAGAGGTGCGCACGCACCGAAAAGCACGCATGGCTTAAGCGGTAATCAATCGCCTAAGCCGACCAACCCTCGCACCATTTGATGAACCAAAAACTCATCAACAAGCGGCTCAAAAATTGCACATGGTCTTCCGGCGTGCGTATTACGCTGCGCGCCGAAGCCTATTGCGCGAGTCCGTCATCATTCCTGCTCATTGGCATTTGATAATGTGCTATGCCGTCCCAAGCCCAAAGGCCCAACAAGGATTTGAACCCAGCCTCCGTACGCGACAGCGGCAGGAGGGGCGGTGGTCATTCATCGGTAGATCATGCATTCACTCAACTTCAAGGAGACGTCCCCATGCTTCTTTCGATTCTCAACGAACTCAACGACACCTCCGACAGCATCCTAGCGTCGAGCGTACTCTCGAACGACGGATTAACCTTGGCAAGCGCCTTCCTCAAAAGCCAACCGCTGGGCTTGGACGAGGACAACATCGGCGCAATGAGTTGCGGGCTAATGGCGCTAAGCCGCAACGCTTTGGGAGATTTGACAGCCGATGGCGTCGAGCAGATTCTCGTAACGGGCAAGGCGGGTTCCATGCTGATGACCCAGGCCGGTTCCGAGGCGATATTGACCGTGGTGATAAAGCCGGAGGCCGAAGCGGGCAGCGTCTTATGCAATATGCGACAGGCCGCCGATGTCATCGGGATGTTGGTCTCCGACAACGCGGTGGCCCATCAGTGAAAATCGCTGTTGTGGCGGCACAAAACCCAGCCTTCCATGGCACGGATAGGCTGGGTTTCCGCAGAATCCCCGACACGGCCCGCATAGGATGCGCTGAGGAACGAAGCGCATCATGCCGACATGACTGATGCGCCTCCTTCGTCGGCACATCCTATGACACTTACCACAAATTAAACCCCCCGCTTGTAACCAAGCGGGGGGTTTTTACTGTCGCGACCTATCCCGACTCAAGCCCGGTGTGGCTGAGCCGCCGCCTGCTGCTGAGCGGCCCCGGACTTAGCCGCGCCCGCCGCCTGCTGCGTCGCATGAGTCGCGTTCTTCTCGGTGGTCTCCACCGCCCGCTGGGCCGATTCCGCCGCCTGTTTTGCAGCCTCGTTCGCCCAATCATTGAAGGCGTGCTGCGTCTCCTGCACCACCCGCAGATAGTCCCCGGCGTGGTCCACCATCTTCTGGCTGAACTCCGCCGCTAGCCGCCCCTCCTCGTTCCGCCACTTGTCCGGGTCTTTGGTATCGCACAGCAAATTAATATGGCGGGAGCTGATGTCCATATAATCCTGCGCCAAATTCAAATTGCGCCGCGTCACCTTCTCGACGGCTGAAAACGCGATGTCGTTCCAGCGCAGGACCGGCTCGAACACCGACCGGCTGAAATCGAACCACTGGTCATAAACCCGGCGATTGCCGGCGGCACGCTCCACCGTTTGCGCGGCGATCTGGTTCCACCGCATAAACGGCTCCATCACGGCGCGATTAATGTCCAACCACTGATTGCATGCGTAGTGAGTATCCATGTCCTAATCCTCGTACTTGGGTTTCTAAACAATCCGACATGCCGACTATCTCGTCATGGTGCGATGCACAATACGCCGGAATAAAAACGCCTTCCATAAGGGATAACACCTAGATAAATCGGATCGGCTTTGGCGTAGAAATACCCGCATCAAACGTGGCGCAAGCTTTAGCTTGTGCATGAGCGAGCTAAGACTCTCGCCCCGGATTTAGGACTCACTGAACGATTGTTGCAGCGCATCAATTCAAGGATCAAATCCGGCCCCAATACCCCACCTGAAAAGGGAGCCTACCTATGACCGACCCAACGCTTTCGGATTATTCGGGCACCGCCCCCTGGCTTAACCTGTGGCTGGATTCGCAACGCCAGTTCTGGGACGCCTGGACGAATCTCGCCCGCCCCGCCCACGACGCCAGCGCCTCCACCCGCGCCCCGCTCAACCCCTGGCAACCGGCCCTGGACTTTTGGACGGGCCTGCTGCGTCCTCCCCAAGCTGGCGCCGAACCGCCCACATCGCCGCCGGGCGGCGAGGCCGCGCTCCCGGGCTTCGCGCTCGGGCCATGGGCCGATTATTGGACGAAGACCCAACGCCACTATTGGAGTATGTGGCAGCCATCGGCGGGGCGGCTCGCCGGACTCCAGCCAGGCGACGGCGGCACCGCCCGCCCCGGCGGCGGGCCGAATCCCATGGCGGGCTTCGCCAACCTGTGGGGGATGCCGCTCGACAACTGGCGGCGGGTCTGCTCGGCGTTTTCATTCATGCCGGGCGACATGGAAAAAGCCGTCCGCGACACCGGCTCGCCCTACGGCCCGGAAAGCCTGCACCGCACCATGGTGGGCTTCCTGTCCATGCCGACGGTGGGCTACACCCGCGAATGGCAGGAAGAATTGCAGCGCTGGAGCTTGCTGTGGCTGAACCACTTCGAGGCGCAACGGGACTACAGCGGCGTCCTCGGGCGGATCATCTGGCGGGCCTACGAGCTGTTCACCCAATCGCTGCGCGGCAAGCCGACCAACGACGAGACGCTGACCAGCCTCCGGGCGTTCTACAACCAATGGATCGACTGCGCCGAGGAGGCGTATGGCGAAATCGCCATTTCCCCCGAGTTCGTCAACGCCCAGGCCCGGCTCACCAACTCCCTGTTCGCCATCAAGCGCCAAGAGCAGAAGATGATGGAGGAAGCCCAAAGCGCCCTCAACATGCCCACCCGGCGCGAATTGGACACCAGCCACAAGCGCGTGCATCAGTTGCAGCGCCGCGTGTGGGAAGTGGAGCGGGAGTTGGAGGAATCGAACGAGGGCATCAACGTGCGGGCGGAATTGGCCGTCTTGCGGAAAGAGGTGGAAGCCCTCCGCGTCGGCGCCGAATCCGACGGTTCCAAGCCCGCCCCGCCCCGCCGTGGCGGTGGAGCGAAGGCGGAAACGTGAATGTCGGCCTGTGGGAGTGGGCTTTAGCCCACGACAAGTCAAGCGTGGGCTAAAAGCCCACTCCCACAAGACCTCCTTCCACAGGATCAAACCAAACAGGAGTACCCCATGCTACGCCCCGACCAAATCGCCCAGGAAGTCTACGAATTCAACCGCCGCGTCACCGCCGGACTGGTCACGCTCAGCCAGATCGACGGCGTGGACGTGGAGGCCAGCCCCAAGGACGAGGTGTTCAGCCAGGACAAGCTGGTCCTCTACCACTACCGCCCGCGGGTGCCCGACCCGTCCAAGGTGCCGCTGCTGATCGTGTACGCCCTGGTGAACCGCCCCTACATGGCCGACTTGCAGGAGGACCGCTCCATCATCCGCGGCCTGCTCGACCAGGGCATCGACGTGTACCTCATCGACTGGGGCTATCCCGACGGCGCCGACCGCTTCCTGGAACTCGACGACTACGTGAACTGCTACATCCGCCGCTGCGTCGATTTCGTCCGCCGCGAACACAAGCTGCCCAGCGTCAACCTGCTCGGCATCTGCCAGGGCGGCACGCTGAGCCTGTGCTTCTCGTCGCTGTACCCGGACAAGGTCAAGAACCTCGTCACCATGGTCACGCCGGTGGACTTCCAGACACCCGACAACACCCTCGGCCAGTGGTATCGGGACTTGGACGTGGACCTGATGGTGGACACCCTCGGCAACATCCCCGGCGAGATGCTGAATTGGAGCTTCCTGTCGCTCAAGCCCTTCCGGCTCACCGGCCAGAAATACATCGACATGGCCGACATCCTGGAGGACAAGGACAAGCTCAAGAACTTCCTGCGCATGGAGAAGTGGATTTTCGACAGCCCCGACCAGCCCGGCGAGTTGTTCCGGCAGTTCATTAAATATTTCTACCAGGAGAACCGGCTGATCCGGGGCAACCTTAAAATCGGCGACGGGAACGTGAAGCTCGCCAACGTCACCATGCCGGTGCTGAATGTCTACGCCACCGACGACCACCTCGTGCCGCCCTCCGCGTCCGTGCCGCTGGCGGATCACGTCGGCACCGAGGACTACTCGGCCCTCGCCTTCAAGGGCGGGCACATCGGCATCTATGTCAGTGGCCGCTCGCAGAAGGACGTGCCGCCCGCCATCGCCAAGTGGCTGAAGGAGCGGTCGCCGGTCCCAAGTTAGTTAGAAGCCCGCTCCCACGGCAAATTGTCTGAAACCTCACCAAGCACGCCTGCCCGAATAAGCAGCACTTGCACCAACGCCGGGCGGGTTCTCAACCGGCCCACCCGCCTTCTCCAACCCTCTTGCCCCAATCCAGGGATGGGGTGGATGCCAAGTCAGCGGCTCATTAAGGGCGCGTTGCCTCAAGTCTTCCAGGCCGTTTCGATCAATATCCTTTCACTTGGCAGGGAGATTGCTTGACTCCCGCCACTCCCGACGCTTCCCCCCGTTCGCCCCATGGCCTGACCGGATCGCGCCGGAATGGATTTGTTCGAAACCCGACGAAACGGACACCTGGTCCCGAGAACAGCCATGTTTTCACAGATTTCCACCGAAGCCGCCAGACAGTTAATCCGGGAAAGAACCCCCGTGATTCTCGATGTCCGCGACCCGGTCGCCTACCGCGACGCCCGGATACCCAACGCCATCCACGTCACCCTGTCCACCATCCAGGCCGCCCTCAAGCGGTTCGGGCGGGACGCGCCCTTGCTGATTTATTGCTACCGGGGCCACGCCAGCAAGGATTTCGCGGAACTGTTCTCCGACTTCGGCTTCCGCGAGGTCTACAGCTTGGAGGGCGGGTTCCAGGCGTGGCACGCGGGCCATGCCGAAATCGAGCGCCCGGTGGCGGCGCCGCCCGTGGTCAACACCGACCCGGCCACCGACTGGCTGCTGGACGAGGGCGGCAACCCCGACGACGTGAATGCCCCCTTGGCCGATGGCTCGTTGCCGCTGATAAAAGCCTGCCAGCAAGGCCGCTCCGAAATCGTCGAAAAGCTCATCGAGTCCGGGGCCGATTGCGCCTCCAGCATTGACGCCTACGGCAACGACGCGCTGTGGGCCGCCTGCTACAGCGGCGATTTGAGGACCATCGCCGCGCTGGTGGACGCGAGGCTGGACCTGAACCGGCGCAACCCCAGCGGGGCCACGGCGCTGATTTATGCCGCCTCCGCAGGCAAGACCGAGGTGGTGGAGTTCCTGCTGGAATTGGGCGCCGATCCGGCGCTTAAAACCGAGGACGATTTCACCGCCCTGGAACTGGCCGCCAACCTCGACATCCTCAAACGGCTGAGACGCGCCACGCGCTCCGCCGCCTGATTTTTTCATTCCTAAACGGACCCCCAACCATGACCACCGAAGAAAGAATCCGCGACCAACTCACGTCCAACCCCGTCCTCCTGTATATGAAGGGCGTGCCGGAAAACCCCGAATGCGGTTTCTCCGCCCGCACCGTCGCCGCCTTGAGGGCGACCGGCATCGAGTTCGCCTATGTGAACGTGCTGGCCGCGCCGTTCATCCGCGAGAAGCTGCCCAAGATTTCCCACTGGCCGACCTATCCGCAATTGTTCGTGAAGGGCGAGCTGGTGGGCGACTGCGACATCGTTGAAGAGATGGCCCAGAAGGGCACCCTCAAGCCCCTGCTGGAAACGGCCACCCCCAGCGCGGGAGCCTGACCGCCATGGACATCAGCGAAGTCCGCAACCTCATCGAAACCGCCCTGCCCGGCTGCCGCCTGTCGGTGGATGGCGAGGGCTGCAACTTTTCCGTGAAGATCGTGAGCGAGGCGTTCGAAGGGCTAAGCCCGGTGAAGCGCCAGCAATTGGTGATGGCGGCGGTTCAGGAACCGCTGTCCACTGGCGCCCTGCACGCCATCAGCATGAAGGTCTACACCCCGGCGGAATGGAGCGCCGAAGGCCCGGCGGCGAGTGGCTTGGTGCAGGTTTCGTAGTTTCGTAGAGGTTCTGGAGTCCGAACTTTAGTTTGGCTTCTTCAATAGCTTAAAGCGTTCGTAATCCCGCCTTCAGGCGGTGATTTGCCGCCTGAAGGCGGGACTACGAGCCAAAAGTTGCGTAAGTCCTGTTAAATAACGGCATACACGATGGCGGCATAGCGGGCGGCCTTGCCCACCGCGATGGCCGCCAGCGATCCCCAGAACGGCAGCCGCAGCCAGCCCGCCGCGAAGCAGAAGCCATCGCCCACCACGGGCAGCCACGACAACAGCAGAATCGGAATCCCCCAGCGCCGCACCGTGGCCACGGCCTGGTGGCGGCGCGGCTCGTCCGGGCGGTCGGCGGGATAGCGGCGGGCGGTCCAATGCCCCAGCCACCAGGTCGTCACCGCGCCCAGGGTGTTGCCGATGGTGGCCGTCAGCAGCAAGAGCATGGGCGCGTGGGTGGCTTGGTGGACCAGATAGGCCAGCACGGCTTCGGACCCGCCCGGCGCGAGGGTGGCGGACATGAAGGCGCTGCCGAACAGGCCAAGCAGGGACAGAATTGAGTCGGGGATTTCCATGATGGGCATTGGGTCGGGTCTATCGTTTTATCGTTCCCACGGTCTCCGTCACCGCCATTAAGTTAGGCTACCCGTTCGCTGAGCGGAGTCGAAGCGAACCTACCGAGGGGCTTTGATTTCGCTGGCTTCGACCCCGCCCTTCGGCTGCGCTCAGGACAGGCTCAGCCAACGAAATCAAGCCCGCGCACTCTTAACTTAACGGCAGTGACGGAGACCGTGGGAACGATAAGGCGATTTCCGAAAATGCTTGTCACCGTTGATCTGGATGTAGGATGGGTAGAGCGTACTCGCGAAACCCATCGAGCTGGATGTAGGATGGGTAGAGCGTACTCGCGAAACCCATCGAGCCGGACACAGGGTGATGGGTTTCGCTTCGCTCTACCCATCCTACAGGTATGTCTTTTCATGGAAATCGCCTAA
>NZ_JBTEKS010000173.1:0-8877 GCF_054333355.1 Methylomagnum sp.
ATCCTAGTCACTGGCGGAGCGGGCTACATCGGCAGCCACGTCGTCAAGCAATTGGGCGAAATGGGCGAGCGCTTGGTGATTCTCGACAATCTCTCCACCGGCTTCCGGGAGGCCGTGCTGTACGGTGACTTGATTGAGGGCGACACCGGCGACGCCGAACTGGTGGGTCGCATCCTGCGGGATTACGAGGTCGAATCCATCCTGCATTTCGCCGCTCATACCATCGTGCCGGAGTCGGTGTCCAACCCGCTCAAGTATTACGGCAACAACACCTGCAAGACCCGCAACCTGCTGCAATGCGCCGCCGAGGCCGGGGTGAAGCACTTCATCTTCTCCTCCACCGCCGCCACTTATGGCATTCCCGACGGCCCGTCCTGCACCGAGTCCTCGCCCACCGCGCCCATCAACCCCTACGGCACCTCCAAGCTGATGAGCGAAACGATGCTGCGCGACCTGTCCGCCGCGTCCGGCCTCAAGCACGTCATCCTGCGCTATTTCAACGTGGCCGGTTCCGACCCGGAGGGCCGCATCGGCCAGTCCACCCGCGCCGCGACGCTGCTCATCAAGGTCGCGGCGGAGGTGGCGGTGGGCAAGCGAGAGAAGCTCTACGTGTTCGGCACCGACTACCCGACGGCGGACGGCACGGGCGTGCGCGATTACATCCACGTCAGCGATTTGGCCGACGCCCACATCCGGGCGCTGGACTATCTGCGGAATGGCGGCGAATCCACCACGCTGAATTGCGGCTACGGCCACGGCTACAGCGTGCGGGAAGTGATCGACGCCGTGAACCGGGTCAACGGCGCTCCCATCACGGTGGAAGAACATCCCCGCCGCGCGGGTGATCCGCCCGAACTGGTGGCGGCGGTGGAGAAAATTCACCAGACCTTTGCTTGGAAGCCCCGCTTCGACGATCTGGACGGCATCGTCAAGACTTCGCTGGATTGGGAGAGGAAGCTTTTGGAACAGCCTTGGGGGAAGTGAGCTGGCCGGAAAGTTTCCATCGCTCCCACGGAGACCGTCGCGGCCATTAAGTTAAGCCATTTGAGCAAGTCTCTACGGCTGGATTTAACCCCCCAACCCCCCTTATCAGGGGGGGGCTTTTTCTCCCTCCCCTGATAAGGGGAGGGGTTTGATCGACGCTAACTTAGGCGATTTCCAGGAAAAGACATACCTGTAGGATGGGTAGAGCGAAGCGAAACCCATCACCCTGGGTCCGGCTCGATGGGTTTCGCGAGTACGCTCTACCCATCCTACATCCGGCTCAACGGTGACAAGCATTTTCGGAAATCGCCTTAATGGCGGTGACGGAGCCGTAGGAACGATGGGACGAAGAACCGTTTCCACTCGTCCGTCTCTAATCCTTCATCCATCTTTCCTTAGCGGAACACGACCATGCTATTTCGAGGCGGACGCGAGAGCGACAACGTGGAGGACCGCCGGGGCGAGGGCTCCGGCGGCGGATTTTCCATCGGCGGGCGCGGCATCGGGATCGGCACGATCCTGGCGATGCTGGTGGCGGCCTATTTTGGCGTCGATCCCCGCATAGTGCTGAGTTTGCTGGAAGGCGGCGGGGCGCCCACCCATCAAGTCTCGGCCCCGGCCCACAAGCCGCCCGCCAACGATGCCGAGGCCAAATTCATTGCTATGGTGCTGGCCGACACCGAGGAAACCTGGCAGGCGTTGTTCCGGCAGGCCGGACGCCAGTATCAAGACCCGAGCCTGGTGCTGTTCACCCACGCCACGCCCACCGCTTGCGGGCTGGGGAAGTCGGCGATGGGTCCGTTCTACTGCCCGCCGGATCAGAAGGTCTACATCGACCTCAGCTTCTATGACGACCTCAAGCGCCGCTTCGGCGCCCCCGGCGATTTCGCCCAGGCCTATGTCATCGCCCACGAGGTCGGCCATCACGTCCAGAACTTGCTGGGCATTTCCGGCAAGGTCCACGCCGCCCAGCAGCGCAGCAGCCCGGCCCAGGCCAATCAATTTTCGGTGCGGCTGGAACTCCAGGCCGATTGCTTCGCCGGGGTGTGGGCGCACCACGCCGACCGGGCGCGGCAGGTGTTGGAGCAGGGCGACATCGAGGAAGGTCTCCGCGCCGCCAGCGCCATCGGCGACGACCGTTTGCAGAAGCAGGCGCAGGGCTACGCGGTGCCGGAGAGCTTCACCCACGGCACCTCGGCGCAGCGGGTGCAGTGGTTCAAGCGGGGGATTCAGACGGGGAGTGTGAAGGGGTGCGATACGTTTGGGACCGGGAAGCCGTGAGCGTGGGGCGGGCGTTTTCCGCTGCATCCGGGCGACGAGTCCGGTTATCCTAGACGCCCAGACACATTGCCACCGGCTCCGACCATGAACGCCATCCTAAAACCCAGCCTCTACGAACAGCTTCTCGCCCTGCCGGAGAATCAAACGGGGGAAATTATCGGCGGGCAATTGCACGTCCAGCCGCGCCCGTCTGGCCCCCATGCGGCAGCGGAATCCGGGCTACAAACCCGCATCGGTGGGCCGTTTCGATATGGTGATAATGGACCGGGCGGTTGGTGGATACTGGTTGAACCCGAAGTTCACTTCGTCCGTGACGTGGAAATCGCCGTGCCGGACTTAGCCGGTTGGCGGCGGGAACGAATGCCGATACTGCCCCAAGACCACCGCTTTGAAATCGTGCCGGATTGGGTGTGCGAAATCCTGTCGCCCTCGACAGCGAAGAAAGACCGAGTGGTCAAACTACCCTGTTATGCCCGCTACGGCGTGGCGTTCGTCTGGCTGGTGGACCCTCGTGAACACACGCTGGAAGCCTATCAGTTGCGGGATGGTGCTTGGACGCTCATCGCGGTGCATAAGGACGACGACGCGGTGAGCGTGCCGCCGTTCGAGGCCATCAGCTTTGTATTGGCGGACTTGTGGGCGTAGGGTGGGTGGAGGCTCCCGCCGACCCCATTTGCTAAGCCGCCGTGCTGTGATGGGTTCCGCTGCGCTCCACCCATCCTATGAATCATGGGTATTCCCCAAAAAACACCCGCTCCACCTCCTCGGGCGCGTTGATCCGCCGCAGGTTTTCAAAGGCCGCTTCCGCCTCCGGGTAGGTGCGGCGCAAATAATTCAGCCATTGCTTGAGGCGCCCGCTGCGATGCTTGGGCTGGACGTGGGGGATGAGCAATTCCCAGAACAAGCGTAGATACGGCAGCAATTCCGGCCAGGGGAGGGCCGCGTCGGTGCCGTGCTTGATGGCGAGCGCCAGGCCGGGATTGGCGACGATGCCCCGGCCCAGCATGACATCGCTGACGCCGCTCATGTCGCGGCAACGCCGGTAATCGTCATGGGTCCAGATTTCGCCGTTGGCGACGACGGGGATGGCGACGGCGGATTGGATGCGCCCGATCCAATCCCAATAGGCGGGCGGGCGGTAGCCTTCGGTTTTGGTGCGGGCGTGGACGACCAGTTCCGCCGCGCCGCCCTCGGCGATGGCCTCCGCGCAGGCGATGGCGAGGCTTTTGTCTTCATACCCTAAGCGCATTTTGGCGGTGACGGGCAGCGCGGCGGGCACCGCGAGTCGCACGGCCCGCACGATGACGTTCAGCCGCGCCGGTTCGCGCAGGAGGATCGCGCCGCCTTGGTGGCGGTTGACGGTCTTGGCCGGGCAGCCGAAGTTGAGGTCGATCCCGGCGGGTTCAAGTTCGGCCAGCCGGGCGGCGTTCAGCGCCATGAACTGCGGGTCGGACCCCAGCAATTGCACCCGCACCGGCACCCCGGATGGGGTTCGGCTGGCGTTTAGCAGTTCCGGCGCGATGCGTTGAAAAGTGCGCTTGGGCAGCACCGAGCCGGACACGCGGACGAATTCGGTCACGCACACATCGACGCCGCCGACGCGGGTCAGGATGTCGCGCAGGACGCAGTCCAGCAGACCTTCCATGGGGGCTAAGAGGATACGCGGGGGCCGGTGGGATGTGGTCAAGGTTTTATCGCTGGTTTCCACGCGCTACATCCAAGCTATGTGCATCTGGAGTCCGAACTTTAGTTTGGGCGTTTTTCAATGGCTTGCGCCGTTGTCCAAACTAAAGTTCGGACTCCAGGTGTGCGTCGGATTCAGGCAATTCCATGGCTTCTTGGTAGATCAATTCGGCGGTGTTCATGGTCGGGTATTCCTGCGTAGATGGAATTAGAGCCTATCCCAATAGGCCGGTTGGAACCCTTCGATACCTCAGGGCGAACGGCCTATTGGAATAGGCTCTTAATGCGTCGGACATTCTCGCTCAACTCAAGCCTACGCCTCCACATACTGCACCGAATCCCCGATCCAGCGCTTAATCAGCGGGTCCACCCGGTCGGGATGTTCCCGCAAGATTAACTCGGCGGTGCTATGCACCGTGTCCATCAAATCCCGGTCGCGGGCCAAATCGGCGACGCGGAACTGCACCTGCCCGGTCTGCCGGGTGCCCAGCAATTCGCCGGGGCCGCGAATCTCCAAGTCCTTCTCGGCGATGACGAAGCCGTCGTCCGAATCGCGCAGTATCCCCAAGCGCTCCTTGGCGGTTAGGGTCAGCGGCGGTTGATAAAGCAGCACGCAATGCGCCTCGCCGGGACCGCGCCCGACCCGCCCGCGCAACTGGTGCAACTGCGCCAGTCCCAGCCGCTCGGCGTTCTCGATAATCATCAGGCTGGCGTTGGGCACGTCCACGCCCACCTCGATGACCGTGGTCGCCACCAGCAAATCAATCTCGCCCGCCTTGAAGGCCAGCATCGCCGCCTCTTTTTCGGCGGGCTTCAGCCGCCCATGAATCAGCACCGTGCGGACCTCCGGCAAGGCTTCGGTCAACAGTTGCGCGGTTTTCTCCGCCGCCTCGGCTTGCAGCAGTTCCGATTCCTCGATCAGGGTGCAGACCCAATACACCTGCCGCCCCTTGCCCACCCAGTCGCCGATGCGGGCCACGATCTCGGCGCGGCGGGTGGTCGGGACCACGATGGTGTTGACCGGCGTGCGGCCCGGCGGGCGCTCGTCGATGACCGACAGGTCCAGGTCGGCGTAGCCCAGCATGGCGAGGGTGCGGGGAATGGGCGTGGCGGTCATGATGAGCTGGTGCGGGTAGAGTCCGTCCCGCGTGCCCTTTTCCCGCAACGCCAAGCGCTGATGCACGCCGAAGCGGTGCTGCTCGTCGATGATGACCAGCCCCAGGCTGTGGAAGCTCACTTGTTCTTGGAAGAGCGCATGGGTGCCGATGACTAGCCCTGCGTAGCCGCTGACGACGGCGGCGAGGGCCAGTTTGCGGTTTTCGCCCTTGGCCCGCCCGGACAGGAAGGCGATTTGCACGCCCATGGGTTCCAGCCATTGGCGGAAGCTGCGGGCGTGCTGTTCGGCCAGCAGTTCGGTGGGCGCCATCACCGCCACCTGATGATTGGACGCCAGCGCCGCCAGCGCCGCGCAGGCCGCGACCACGGTTTTGCCCGAACCCACATCGCCCTGCACCAAGCGCATCATGGGCTTAGGTTGGGCGAGGTCGGTCTCGATTTCGCCGATGACCCTGGCTTGGGCGCCGGTCAGGGTGAACGGCAGGCTGTTGAGGAAGCGCTCGGTGGATTCGGGGTTGGCGATGAGTTCCGGCGCCCGGTGGGCCTGCATCCGCACCCGGAAGCGGCTGAGGCTCAGGTGGTGGGCCAGCAGTTCCTCGAAAGCGAGGCGCTGGCGGGCGGCGATGATTGGCGGGGAGGTTTCGTCGCCGCCGGGGGGCGGCTGGTGCAGGAGTTTCAGGGCTTCCCACAGCCGCAACTGGCCGGGCACGGTGGCGGATTCGGGCAGCCAGTCCGGCAGCCATTGCGGGTGGGCGTAGGCCAGGGCGTGGCCGACCAGCTTCCGCAGGGATTTCTGGTGGATGCCCTCGGTGAGCGGGTAGACCGCCGTCAGGGTGGCGTCGGGCTGGCCGGCCTCGGCGTCGGCCACCAGTTCGTAATCGGGGTGGGTAATCTCCGGGCCGTAGTAGCCTTCTCGCAGTTCGCCGTAGCAGCGCAGCAGCTTTCCCCGCTCGAATTGCCGGTATTGGTTGGGCGAGTAATGGAAGAACCGCAGGTTGAGGTGGCCGGTGCCGTCGGCGATCCGCAGCACCATGGAGCCACGGCCCTTGTGGATGACTTCCACCAGTTCGATGCGGCCTTCCACCAGGGCGTGGTCGCCGACCTTGAGTCCGCCCATGGGCAGGATGCGGGTGCGGTCCTCGTAGCGGAACGGCAGGTGGAACAGCAAGTCCTGCACCGAGGTGAGGCCGAGCTTTTCCAGCTTGTTGAGGGTTTGTATCCCGACGCCCTTGAGCGAGGCGATGGGGATGAGGTCGGGGGTGGCTGTTTCGGGGGCGGCGGTCATAATCCGGCCTTAAACCTGAGGGTTGTGCAGGGTACTCAGCCATTCGTCCGCACTGAGGATGGGGCGGGCGAACGGGTCCTTGAGGCTGAGCAAATCCCGGGCGCCGCTGAGGAGGGCGTCGGCTTGGCCGATGATGGCGAGGCGCGGGAACGGCAGGTCATCGGCGTCCCGGCATTCACACCCCAGGTCCGGCAGGCGGGCGGGCAACGTGACTGTTTCGCAATAGGGTAGATAGTCGGCCAGCAGTTCCCGCTGTTCCGTGGCGGTCAGCTTGAATTTGGGATAGGCGAGGACGCGGATCAATTCGGCGGCGGTGGGCTGGCAGATCAGGGGGCGGCACCAAGCCTTTTGCCAGGCGTGGCGCAGGAGACCGGCTCGCCCGCCGGGAAACACCAAGGCCGACAGCACCAGATTGGTGTCGATGACCAATCGGGGCGGCGGTGGGAAGGGCATCATTCGCCGCCGCGACGCGCCCAGGCCACGGCGTCGGCGATGTCGTTGTCGGTCAGGTTGAGTTCGGCCAGCTTGGCACGGACGGCGTCGCCCCGTTGCAGACGGATCGGGGTCAGCACGATTTGCCCGTTGATGGCCTGCACGTCGAAATATTCCGCCGCGTCCACGGCGTTGGTGATGCTTTTGGGCAGGGTGAGTTGGTTCTTGGCGGTCAGCTTGGCAAGCATGGCGGCGGCTCGCGGGTGAAGTAAGGATTCCTTACTTTAGGGCGGGATCGGGCGAGATTCAAGCCGTTGTTTGGGGCGGGTTGGGCCGGGTATGGGAATACATGCACGACCTACGCGACTGTTCGGCTATCTTGCTGGGCACGCCCATTCGGCTGGTCGCTTACGCCATGCGGGCATCCCCGCCGCCGTTGCGGGGTGGTTCGCTGCCGTTCACCTTGGCGTCGATTTATCTGATTTATCTGGTCAACCTGGGCACGGCGTACAGGGGGCTGCAAGCCGTGCCGCTGCTGTTCCTGCTGACAGGGTGGGCGGAGAGTTACATGCAATTGAAACAGACCGAACCGGCCTTGAAGGGGGAGGCCACGTCCAGTGCGTCGGCGGCGGCGAGGTTTGGGTTTCGGCGGGTGCTTTGAAAAGCGTTCCCCGAGTCGATGCGCATGGTTTACAAAATCTTCCCCTTTCCATGCCAAAGGCCGGGGACGCGCCCCGTCCTCGTCGATTCCTTCCGTGCGAAGCCTCAGTCCTCGCTGGCCCGGATGTCCTCCCCCTTCACCTGAAAGATCACGTACTCGGCCAGATTGTGGGCATGGTGGCCGATGCGCTCCAGCGCCTTGATGACCAGCACCACGCTGATGGCGAAGCCAATGTTGCGGGAGTCCTGGATGATGTAGGTCATCAGGTGACGCAAATCCGCCTGGAATTCCTCGTCCATCTCTTTGTAATGGCTGATGACGCGATGGGCCTTTTCCTCGTTCCACACTTCGAACACGTCCAGGGCGCCGCGCAGGCTGGCGACGGCCAAATCGCCCATCTTGTTCACGTCGCGGAGTAGCTGGGAGCCGGGGTCGCTACCCTCCGGGCCGAAAAGCTGGATGGCGAGTCCGGCGATGCGGACGGCCTCGTCGCCGATGCGTTCCAGGTCGCTGACGCTCTTCGAGACCGCCATGACCATCCGCAAATCCCCGCCCACCGGACTGCGCCGGGCGATGAGCTTGGCGATTTCGTCGTCCGCCGCGACTTCCAATTTATCCACCTCCCGGTCCCAGGCCACGACCTTGCGGGCCAGCGCCACATCGCGCCCCTTGAAGGCGGCCAGCGATTCGCGGACCTGGTTGAGGACCAGCCCGCCCATTTCCAGCACCAGATAATGCAGGTGGCTCAACTCGCCGTCGTAGCGCTTGAAGGTGTGGCCTTCGGTTTTGTCGATCATGTGCTTAGCTCCTGTCCGCGGCGGGCATGGGTTCCAGTGGGGCGGTCGCTGTCCGGCGGGCGGCGCGGCCTTCATAAAAACGGATGGCGGCCTCGCCAATCAACAGGGTGACGGCGGAGGCGCTCAGGCCGGACAGCGGGATGGCGCTGGCCGGATGCCAGTCCAGCAGGCCGGTCAAGTAGGGCGAGGCGGCGGGAACGCCGACGCCCGCCAACACCGCCATCATTTCCGGCACCCGTGCCCGGTCCTCGATGTCCTCGCCGTACAGGTGGGCGATTTCAAGGATGAGGTACAGGTGCATCCGGGTCAGCATGGAACTGCCGCCCACCAAGCCCGCCACCTTTAAGACCGTGCCGACGCCCGGAAATAACTGCGGCAGTTGCAACAAGGCGCCGCCCGTGAAGGACAGCAGGGATTGGGTGTGGGTGATGCGCCGGGCGAGTTTCCGCCTGGATTCGTTTGGGTAGAGTTCCTGCGCCCGCTTCACGATGCGGCGGATTTCGCTTTTGCGGAGGCGCAGGAAGAAATAGAAGAACTGTTCGGTGAGCAGCCCTTGCGGGCGCGGGCGGGTGATGGAAGCGCTCATTTCGGCTGGACTGGGTTGACGGTGCGAAGCGCGGAAGCGTGGGGGGGGGGGG
>NZ_JBTEKS010000174.1:0-8818 GCF_054333355.1 Methylomagnum sp.
CTCCACTCAGCGAGCGGCGGAAGCCGGAAAGCGGCACCGGACTGGTCGGTACTGAGCGGAATCAAGGCGAATATCCCGCTTGTCGGGTATCGTGCGGATGATCGATCCCCGTAGGGCGGGGCGCACTCGTGCCCGCCCTACTACTATTACTCCGGCGGCGCCGGGAAGTCGCATACAGCCCAGCCCTCAGCGGACCAGCCTGAGGTGTGGTAGAGCATTTTCACCTCGGATGCACAGCGCGGCTGTAGGTCGGGCTTTAGCCCGACGCCGGGAAGGATCGAGCTAAAGAGCCCGACCTACAATCAATTTTGTCCGCACACCGGCATTGAAAGCGCTTTAGCCCCAAGCCCCGTGAACGATCTTTGGAGTTGCATACATGGCCGGCGAGATTGAGATTTTTCCCTGGAACGAGAACTTCGAGACTGGCATCCCGGAGATCGACGCGCAGCACAGGCGGCTCATCGATCTCTTGAACCTGCTGGTCAGCCACTTGGCCTTCCAGTCCGACGTGCCCGCCTTGAACATCATCTTCGACGAATTGAAGGCGTACACGGTCGCGCACTTCGAGATGGAGCAGGACATCTGGCACCGCTATTTCGAGAGCGACGCCTGGGAAACCTGGCATCAACGCGCCCATACCAACTTCATCGACGAGGTGGTCCGGCTGAAAAGCCAGGAGGCGGTCAAGCCGCTGGACGATGTAATCGAGGGGATCGTGTCCTTCCTGACCCGCTGGCTGGCGATGCACATCCTGGAGTCCGACAAGCGCATGGCGAAGGTGGCGCTGGCCCTGCCGTCGGGCATGTCCTTGGAGCAGGCCAAGGAGATGGCGAACAACGAGATGTCGGGCGCCACCAAGGTGCTGATCGACACCGTGATGAAGATGTACGAATCCCTCGCCAACCGAACCATCCTGCTGACCCGGGAGATGAACAAGCGGCGGCTGGCCGAGCAGGAGTTGCGGCAGGCCCACTTGGTTTACCAGAACAGCAGCGAGGCCATCGTGGTGGTGGACGCGGACAACCGCATCCAGGCCGTCAACCCGGCTTTCACCGAAGTGACGGGCTACGGGCCGGACGATGCGTTGGGCGGGGATTTGAACTTGCTGGATTCCGGGCGCCACGATCCGACGTTTCACCGGGCCATCTGGAACGCCGTCGAGACCCTCGGCAAGTGGCAGGGGGAGCTGTGGAGCCGCCGCAAGGATGGCGGGGAATACGCGGAACTCCGCACCATCAACACCATCTTCGGCGAGGCCGGCAAGGTGCATCGGCGGGTGGTGCTGTTCCTCGACATCACCGAGCGCAAGCGCCGCGACGAGGAACTGGAGCGGGCGCGGCAGACGGCGGACGCGGCCAACCGCGCCAAGTCGGAGTTCCTCGCCAACATGAGCCATGAAATCCGCACGCCGATGAACGCCATCATCGGCCTGACCCATCTGCTGCGCCGCGAAATCAGCGAGCCGCCCCACGCCGACAAGCTGGAGAAAATCGCCGACTCCGCCGAGCATCTGCTGTCGATCATCAACGACATCCTCGACATATCCAAGATCGAGGCCGGCAAGCTGGTGCTGGAGGAGGCGGAGTTCGACCTGGAGGGGCTATTGGCGACGGTTTCCTCCCTGGTGGCCGATAAGGCCGAAAGCAGGGGGGTGGAACTCGTCACCGATATCGAGCCAGCCCTGGCCGCCACGTTCCGGGGCGATGCGTTGCGGCTGCGGCAAATCCTGCTCAATCTGGTCGGCAACGCCGTCAAGTTCACCGTGCAAGGCTCGGTGGTCCTCCGCGCCCACCGCCTCGAAGCAACCGCCGCTGGCGAGTTGATCCGCTTCGAGGTCAAGGACACCGGGATTGGCATCGCGCCCGAGCATCATTCCCGGCTATTCAAAGCCTTCGAGCAGGCCGACGGCTCGTCCGCCCGCGTCCATGGGGGCACGGGGCTGGGCCTCGCCATTTCCCGGCGGCTGGTGGAATTGATGGGCGGGGAAATCGGGGTGGACAGTCGGCTGGGCGAGGGCAGCACCTTTTGGTTCAACGTGCGCCTCGCGAAAGGCGGCGGCACCCGGCGGCGGCGCCAGGAGCCGGGCCTGACCGGGTGCCGGGCGTTGGTGGTGGACGATCTGGCCGAGACGCGGGCGGTGCTGAACGCCCTGTTGCTGGACCTGGGGTTGCGGGTGGATTCGACCGGCTCGGGCGAGGGCGCGTTGGCGGCGATCCAGGCCGCCGACCGGGCCGGAGAGCCTTATGCCCTGGTGCTGCTGGATTGGCGGATGCCGGGGCTGGATGGCCTCGAAACCGCCGCCCGCCTGCGCCAGTTGCCGCTTAGGAATCCGCCGACCCGCCTGCTGATGACGGCCTTCGGCCAAGCCTTGTCTGTGGACGAGGCCCAGCGGGCGGGCTTCGACGCGCTGCTGACGAAGCCCGTGACGCCGGGCGCTCTGCTGGACGCCTTGTTGGCGCTGAGCCACCGGAGCGCCGGGCGGCGTGCGGAACCGTCCGGGTCCGCGCCGCTTGCCCCGGAAGAGCGCCTGTCCCGCCATTACCGGAATGCCCGGCTGCTGCTGGCGGAGGACAACCCGGTCAACCGGGAGGTGGCCTTGAAGCTGCTACAGTCCGTCGGGCTGGACGCCGATGTGGCGGAGGATGGCATGGAGGCGGTGGCGCGGGCGCGGGTGACGGACTACGACCTGATTCTGATGGACATGCAAATGCCGGTGCTGGATGGCATCGGTGCCACCCGCGCCATTCGCGCCCTGCCGGATCGGGCGGACACGCCCATCCTCGCCATGACCGCCAACGCCTTCGACGAGGACCGGCGGCGCTGTCTGGACGCCGGGATGAGCGACCACATCGGCAAGCCGGTGCGGCCCGAGGCGCTGTACGCCAGCCTGTTGCAGTGGCTGCCGGAGCGGCCCGCCCGCGGGGATTCGTCCCCGGCGGCGGACCCTTCGCAATCCATCCGGGCGCGGCTGGCGACCCTGTCCGGCCTGAATATCGAGATCGGCCTGGACAATGTCGGGAGCGGCTGGGAGACCTATCTCATGGTGTTGCGGCTCTATGTTCAGACCCACGGCGGCGATCCGGCCATCTTGGGGCGGCACTTGGCCGGGGGCAACCTCGGCGAGGTGTTGCGCTTGGCGCACTCGTTGAAGGGCAGTTCCGTCACGGTGGGCGCCACCTTGGTGGAGACGCGGGCCTTGGCCTTGGAGACCGCGCTCCGGCAGGATCGGCCAGCGGCGGAGGACATCCGGCGGGCGCTGGACGCGCTGGCGCCCGCCTTGCGAGACCTGTTGGCGGGATTGCGGGCCGCGTTGTCCGAGCCAGCCGCCGCCGGGCCGGAGGATGATCTGGCCCAGGCGCGGGAGGCGCTGGCCCGGCTGGAGGCGCTGCTGACCATCGACGACTTGACCGCCAGCGCGGTTTACCGCGAGGCGGCGGGTGTCTTGCGGGGAGTCCTGGGAGAGGCGGCGGAGCGGCTGGACCGGCAAATCGACGCCTTCGATTACGCCGAAGCCTTGCTCACGGTGCGCGGCTGTCTGGCCCGGTTGGCCGAATCAAGCCCGCCGCCGGGGTGAGCGGGCGGCGGCATGGCGGTCGATACACCCCCCCGGCGCGTTTCCGAAAATGGCCCGGGTTGTCACGGGATGGGCTGGCTTGATGTATATTTAATGGATTCTTGCGCTTGGCGCCGGGCTTTTGCATTCGACCGATCCGGCGGCGAGACGAGCGATAACCGTAATCCTGAACACCTATTGATTGGGGAAGATTCGTATGGCTACACCTATTATCTCGGTTGAAGACGCTATCGCCAGCGAAGGCCAAGGCTTCGTGGACTTCGTCGTCAAGCTCAACGCGCCCAGCGCCGTCGGCGTCAGCGTGAACTGGCTGATTCCGGGGGCCACCGGCCCGGACGCCGTCAACTCGGTGCTTTCCCAATTCGGCACCCTGACCTTCAACCCCGGGGAAACCGTCAAGACCATCCGCGTCAACACCATCGACAATGCGACGGTCGATCCCACCGCCGCCGTCGCCCTCCGCCTGCTTGGCCCCACCAATGCCGTGCTGGGCCGCTCCGAAGGGGTGGCGACTCTCCTCGACAATGACGCCGCGACCGGCACGCCGGTGTTGTCGGTGCAAGGCTCGGTGGTCGATGAGGCCGCAGGGCTTGCCACTTTCACCCTGATGCTGAACAAGCCTTCCGCCGCGCCCGTGACACTGAACTGGTCCACCCAGGACGGCACCGCCATCGCCGGTCAGGATTACACCGCCGTGGTGAACAGCCCGCTGAGCTTCGCGCCGGGCGAGTTGGTCAAAACGGTGACGGTCCCCATCACCAACGACCTGGACCACGAGGGCGACGAGACCTTTGGCTTGGTGGTGTCCAGTCTGGTCGGTGCCACCGCCCCGGTGCCCAACGCCAATTCCACCATTGCCGCCAACGACGTTGCCCTTTCCACCATCTATATTGAGGACGCGGCCTCCAACGAGCATCAGAAGTATGTGGATTTCTTCATTCGCTTGGATGTGCCTAGCGTCAACCCCATCACGGTCAACTACACGACTCAAAATGATTTCGCTCTGGCAGGCTCAGATTACACGGCCCAAAGCGGAACCGTCGCCTTCGCGCCTGGGGAGACCTTCAAAACCGTTCGGGTCACCCTGCTCGACAATGGCGGTGTTGGCGAATTCAATGAGAACTTCAAGCTGATCCTAAGCGGGGCAACCGGGGCCAACCTGGATACTCGCCCCGGCAATGCCATCATCATCGACGACGAGCCTTTCCCCCTGGCGACCCAGACCTTCACCCCCACGGTCAGCGTCGAGGACGGGGTAGCCGCGGAGAATGGGCACTACATTGACTTCGTGGTTAAGCTCAACTACCCGCTTGGACTAGGCGTCAGCCCGGCCCGTACCGTCACCGTCAACTACAAAACAGTCAGCGGCACCGCCCTAGGCGGCAGCGATTACATCGCCCAGGCCGAGACCCTCAAGTTCGACCCCGACGAGACCTTCAAAGTGGTCCGCATCCCCTTGGTGAACGACACCGCGACCGAGGCGGCCACCGAAATTCTGAATCTGGAGCTGACCAAGCCGGAAGGCGAGGACGTGGGCCTGGACCGCGCTGTCGCCCACGGCATCATCGTGGACGACGACCCTGCCCAATTGGCCGCGCCCCAACTCAGCATCCAGGACGCGGCGGCCTACGAGGGCCAGGGCTATGTGGATTTCTACGTGCGGCTGGACAAGCCCAGCGCGGCCCCGGTGACGGTCAACTACGCCACGGTCAACGGCACCGCGCTGGCGGGCAACGCGGGTGATTATCTCGCCCAGACCGGCAGCCTGTACTTCGCGTCGGGAGAAACCTTCAAGGCCATCCGGGTGGCCGTGGTGGACGACGCGGCGTCCGAGTCCACCGAAACCCTCCAGGTGGCGCTGAGTTCCCCGGCCAACGCCACCCTGGCCCGCCCCGGCGCCACCGCCACCATTGTGGACAACGACACCGCCTCGGGCACGCCGGGCATTTCGGTCAACAGCATCACCGTTGACGAGGGCGTGGGCGAGGCCATCTTCACCGTGAGCCTGGACCGGCCCGCCACGGGAGTCGTCACGGTCAATTACGGCACCGCCGATGGCGCGGCCAAGGCCGGTGCCGACTACATTTCCAGCAGCGGCACCCTAAGCTTCGCGCCCGGCGAGACCGCCAAGACCGTCAAGGTCGTCATCGTCAACGACACCGAGACTGAAACCAGCGAGTCGCTCAGCTTGGTCTTGTCGAACCCGTCCACCAACAGCACGCTCGGCACCGCCATCGGGACCGCCACCATCAAGCAGAACGATGGGGTCAACGACACGACGGTCATCACGGTGGACAACCCCTTCATCAACGAGTCCGAGGGCATCCTGCTGTTCAAGGTGCGCCTGAACGTGGCGCAGACCGAGCCGGTCTCCTTCGACTATTCCACCGTCGGCGGCACCGCCACCGAGAACGTCGATTACACCAAGACCACGGGGCATTATGAAATTCCGGCGGGCACCACCGAGATCTCCATCAGCGTGCCCATCACCGAGGACACCATCCCCGAGAACCCGGAGACCTTCGCGCTCACCCTGAGCAACATCCGCATCGCCGGGAACGTCATCAACGACCTCAGCGGCACCGCCACCATCCGGCTCAACGACCAGACCGGGCTGGTGGCCGTCGACGACACCTACACGGCGGACGAGGACAAGTCGCTCAACGTCAAGCTGTTGGCCAACGATATCAACCCCAACAACGACAACCTCAAGGTGTGGGGCGTGAACGGCGTGGCGATGCCTGCCTCGGGCGTGTTGTCCACAGCGACCTCGGCGCGTGGCACCCTGGTCATCGACAGCAATGGGCTGGGCCTTTACACCCCGCCCACCAAGTTCTTTGGCCCGGACACCTTCACCTACACCATCCAGGACAGCCAGGGCCGCATCAGCACCGCCACGGTCAGAATCACGGTGGTGACCGGCGAGCCGCTGGCCGTCGCCGACAGCGCGACGACCAGCGAGGACAAGCCGGTCACGATCACGGTCCTCGCCAATGACATCGACCCCAACAAGGACACGCTGTCGGTCACGGCGGTGTCTGCTCCCGGTCATGGCACGGCGGCGATTGGCACCGACGGGGTGGTGATCTATACGCCCGCGACCCAGTACGTGGGCGCCGACAGCTTCACCTACACGATCAACGACGGACAGGGCCACACCGCCGTCGGCTCGGTCAGCCTGACAGTCACCAGCGGCACGCCGGTGGCGGTGGATGACAGCGCCGCCACCAGCCTGGGCAAGGCGGTGGACATCCGGGTGCTGGCCAACGACAGCGACCCCCAGAACGACACCTTGTCGGTGACCGCCCTCACGGCGCCGTCGTCGGGCGCGGCCACGATTGGAGCCGACGGTATCGTCACCTATAAGCCAGTGGCCGGATTCGCTGGCATCGACAGCTTCACCTACACCGTCAGCGACGGCCAGGGCCACACCACGACAGGCCGGGTCCAGGTGACGGTCAGCTCGGGCATCCCATCCGCCACGGACGATAGCACCACGACCAGCCAGGGCGTCCCGGTGGAAATCGCTGTGCTGGAGAACGACGGCGACCCCGAGAACGATCCGCTGTCGGTGATCTCGGTGTCGGTGCCGGGACACGGTACCGCCGCGTTGGGCAAAAGCGGCGTCATCACCTACACGCCGTCGTCCGGTTTCTATGGGCTGGATTTCTTCACCTACACCATCAGCGACGGCCAGGGCCACACCGATACCGCCTTCGTGGACGTGTTCGTGACCGGCGTGAACCGGGCGCCGGTCTTGGTCAATTCCATTCCCGACCAGACGGGGATCCCGACCCAAACCTTCTTCCGCTACACGCTGTCCGCCAGCACCTTCAACGATCCCGACCTGGGCGACGTGTTGACCTACAGCGCCAGCCAAGTGGACGGCTCGGCCCTGCCGTCCTGGCTGGTGTTCGATCCGGGCAGCCATAATTTCCTGGGTTCGCCGGCGGACGGGGATGTCGGGTCGTTCAATGTCAAGGTCACGGCCACCGACCGGTCGTTTGTCAGTGCGTCCGACACCTTCACGATGTCCGTGGTCCCCAGGTCCGCCACGACCACTGCCACGACGACCACTGCCCCCGTGCCCAACACCCAGACGGAGCCGGGCACGCAGGCTTCCGCCAACCACGCGCCCACCACCGCCGACCATGCGGCGACGCTCAAGGAGGGCGGCGCCTACGCCTTCACCGCCGCCAGCTTCCCATTCGCCGACCCGGACGCGGGCGACGCGCTGCAATCGGTGAAAATCGTCAGCCTGCCGACGGACGGGCAGTTGAAGCTGGCCGGGGGATTGGTCCTGGCCGGGCAAGCCGTCACGCGGGCCGACATCGATTCCGGCCGGTTGGTCTACGAGGCGCCCGCGCTGGTCAAGGATTGGGCGCAGTCGTTCACCTTCCAGGTGGGCGATGGGGAGGCGGTTTCGACCCAGGCGGGCGTGTTCGCCTTGAGCCTTGTCCCGAGCAGCCGGGCCATCCGTGGGACGAGTGCCGGGGAGAGCCTCAAGGGCGCGGGCAAGGCCGATCTGGTGCTGGGCCAGGGCGGCAACGACACTTTGGATGGCAAGGGCGGCGGCGACCGGCTGTATGGCGAGGATGGGCGGGACGTGCTTAAGGGAGGGGCGGGCAATGATTTGCTGTCCGGCGGCGCGGGCGACGACAAGCTTTATGGTCAGGATGGCAAGGATATATTGGCGGGCGGGGCGGGGAGCGATTTGCTCGACGGCGGGGCGGGCAAGGATGTTTTCCTGTACGGCGCCAAGGCGTTCGGCGTGGGCGATTTGTCGGCGGGGGATCACGACATCATCAAGGCCACCAAGGGCGACTGCATCGCCTTCGATTCGAGCCTGTGGGCGCATCTGACGCAGAACGACGTGGCCCTGGATGACTTGGCGGGGCACGCGCTGGACGGTCAGATCACCGGCCATAGCAACATCGCCTATGACGGGCATTCCGTGATGATCGACCTGAACGGCGATGGCGATTTCATCGCGGGCCAGGACTTGACGATTGAGGTTCTGGGGCAGGCCAATAAGGTGTCGGTCGATCCGACGGGTCAGTTCCTCATCATTGGCTGATGGATGGTCCGGGGTGGGCGGGGTCACGCCGCCGCCCACCCTGTTTTCCCGCCTTGGCGTGATGCCTTTTTCTTCCCGCCCAAACTGTGGTTTGTATTCCAAACCGGCTTAACCTAATGGCGGCGCACTGTAGGGTGGGTTAGGCGCACGCCACGAGAAGTTTAGAG
>NZ_JBTEKS010000175.1:0-8815 GCF_054333355.1 Methylomagnum sp.
AAGACCGCTCCCACGGGAATTGGGTCAGGACCGAAACAGCCGCGAATACTGCATCTCGTGCCGACTGCTGGCGAGGGCCAGACCGAAGGCGCTGCCGCCAATCTCATCATCGGGCAGCGCCAAGGCTTCGGCCACCAACTCGGGAATCCCCGCCGCCAAGTCCCGCAACAAGCGCTGTCCCGCCACCTGCCCGAGCGGCACCAATTTGACGGCGCACAACACCTGGTTTTCCAGCCAACTCCACAGATAGCCCGCCGCCGCCTGTTCCTTGGCGATGCCCCATTCCAGCGCCGCCAGCGCGAAGCCGGTCGCCAGCGTGGCCGACGGATGCCGCCGCCAGTTTCCAGCCCGTTCGACGCCGATGGAATCCAGCAAGCGGGCCAGGGCTTGGCCGGTCTGGCGGTCCTCGGCGCGGAGTTCGGCGGTTTCTCGGCAGGCGATGAGGGTGCGGCTCCAATGTTCCACTTGGGCCGGATCATCCACCGCCCAGGCGTCGTACAGCCGGGCCAACAGCGGCACATCCACCCGCGCCTGACCCCGTTCGAGAATGCCGCCAATCCACTCGCCCGCGTTGGCTTCATTGGTGATCCAGCCGTCCTCCACGGCCCGCTCCATGCCTTGGGAATAGCTGTACATGCCGATGGGCAGGGCCGGGCTGACCAGTTGCAGCAGCCGGACCAAAGCAAGGTCAGTGCCCATGGCCGTGGTAAGCGCCGGATTCTGGTTCGAAGGGGGCGGATTCGTGGCTGACGTCCAAACCCAGCCCCCGCACCATGTCGTCCAGCACATGGTCGGCGAAGTAGCGGAGTTCGCCCGGCTGGATTTGCAGGGGAACATGGCGGTTGCCGAGGTGATAACAGGCGCGGGCGAATAGCAGCGGGGCGGCGGCGCGGGCGACGGACAGCGGTTCCGGCGCGGATTGAATCAACACCACTTCACCACCCGGCCCGGTGAGCAAATCGCCGCCCCGTAGCACCGTACCGCGAGGCAGGAACAAGCCTACGCTGCCGCCGCCGTCCAGCTTCGCCAGCAGGCGGCTTTTTTGGCGGGCGTCGTAGGGGAGGGTGATAGTGTGAGTGGGGGCTGCGCCGGGGGGGGCAAATTCGGTCAGGCTGAACATGGCGGAACAATTATGTCGGGTTGGCGAGTAAGCGGTAGAGAGTTTCGGCCTCTTCAGGCAAGCCGTTCATAGACCACCTTGCCCTCCCGAACCGCCCAATAGACCGGCGTCGAACACCACCCCTGCCGCTTATCGAACTCGTCCTCGGTGTAAAGCAGCACATCCACATCCACCGGCAAGGCGCGAACCGCTTCCATCAGCCGTAGCCATTCTTCACCCCGGTCGGGAATCTCCCGTTCGACAACCAATAGATCGAGGTCGGAGGTTTCGTCCGCGTCGCCCCGCGCATAAGAGCCAAACAGGATGATTTTGCGGGGGTCATGGGCAATCGCGGCCATTCGGGTCGCGGCGTCGCGGATGGTTTGTTCGCTCAACATGCGGTTTATGCAATCCATCACAACAAGGCGTAGGGCGGGCAAGGTGCGCAAGTTGCTGGACCTCTGGAGACGTAAACCTCGCCGCTCAGCTTGCCCGCTATTCCATTGAACATGGGATCGTCAGGTTCTTTTCTGCCAGACGGCAGGGTTTCGGCGCGCATGAAAGACCGCCAGGATGCGTATTCCACGGGGTTCAATCCGAAAAAACACGTTGTAGGGGAACCGTCTAACTATGGCGCGACGCACCTCTCGATACAGCACCGCGTACTGATGTGGATTTTCCGCGATGAGCGTAATGCAGCGATCAACTTCGGCGATGAACTCAAGACCCAAGCCTGTTCGTTGGGCTTCGTACCAAGTCGCCGCTTCGTTGAATTCTGCCTGGGCGGTTCGATGGAAAGAGATTGGCTGATTCATCGCTTTAAATTGGCGAGTGCGGCAGCCTTGACTTCATCCCAAGGAATCCCGTCATCAGGGTTGGCGTCGCAGTCAGCCAGCCGACGATCTAGTTCGGCTTTTTGGCTGTCGGGAAGGCTCAATGATTCGGCGCTGTTCGCCGCGACGTTATCCCAAATTTCCTCCACCAAGGAAATTTGGTCCTCAACGCTTAGTTGGTCGATGCCGAACGATTTTAGAATGGCGTTCATATCAAGACCCCGTATGGATTCAAGGTTCCAGCGAGTCTAGCATCAAAACAAAAAATACCGCTGCGCCAACGGCAAGACCTCCGCCGGTTCGCAGGTCAGCAACACCCCATCCGCCCGCACCGCGTAGGTTTGCGAATCCACCTCGATCTGCGGCTGATAGCTGTTGTGGATCAAATCGCGCTTGCCGATATTGCGGGTATTCGAAACCACCCCAATCCGCTTACCCAAACCAATATTGATGGGCAAATCCGCCTCGACCGCCGCTTTCGGCAAAAAGGTCAACGAGGTGGAAAGGCACGCCCCGCCCAACGCGCCGAACATGGGCCGGTAATGCACCGGCTGCGGCGTCGGGATGGAGGCATTGGGGTCGCCCATGGGCGCGGCGGCGATGAAGCCGCCCTTGATGATGAGACTGGGTTTCACACCGAAGAAAGCCGGTGCCCACAGCACCAAATCCGCCAGCTTGCCCACTTCCACCGAACCCACCTCGTGGGCGATGCCGTGGCTGATGGCCGGGTTGATGGTGTACTTGGCGACGTAGCGCTTGATGCGGAAATTGTCGTGCCGCGCCGGGTCTTCCGGGAGGCTACCGCGCTGCACCTTCATCTTGTGGGCGGTCTGCCAAGTGCGGGTGACGACCTCGCCGACCCGGCCCATGGCTTGGGAGTCGGACGAAATCATCGAGAACGCGCCCAAATCATGCAGGATGTCCTCCGCCGCGATGGTTTCCCGCCGGATGCGCGATTCGGCGAACGCCACGTCTTCGGGAATGGCCGGGTCCAGGTGATGGCAGACCATCAGCATGTCCAAATGCTCGTCCACCGTGTTGACCGTGTAGGGCCGGGTCGGGTTGGTGGAGGAGGGTAGCACGTTGGCCTCGCCGCACGCCTTGATGATGTCCGGGGCATGGCCGCCGCCCGCGCCTTCGGTGTGGTAGGTGTGGATGGTGCGGCCCTTGAAGGCGGCGAAGGTGTCCTCGACGAAGCCCGACTCGTTGAGCGTGTCGGTGTGGATGGCGACCTGCACGTCGTACTGGTCGGCGACCGACAAGCAGCAGTCGATGGCGGCGGGCGTGGTGCCCCAGTCTTCGTGCAGTTTCAGGCCGATGGCACCGTTACGGATTTGCTCTTCCAACGCCCCCGGCAGGCTGGCGTTGCCCTTGCCCAACAGGCCGATGTTCATGGGCAGCGCGTCCGCCGCCTGCAACATGCGGTGCAGGTTCCACGGCCCCGGCGTGCAGGTGGTGGCATTGGTGCCGGTGGCGGGACCAGTGCCGCCGCCGATCATGGTGGTGACGCCCGACATCAACGCTTCTTCCACCTGCTGCGGGCAGATGAAATGGATGTGGGAGTCGATGCCCCCGGCGGTGAGGATTTGACCCTCGCCCGCGATCACTTCCGTCCCCGGCCCGATAACGATGTCCACCCCGGCCTGGGTGTCGGGATTCCCGGCTTTGCCGACTCCGGCGATCCGTCCGTTCTTGATGCCAACATCGGCCTTGACGATGCCCCACCAGTCGATAATCAGCGCGTTGGTGATGACCGTATCGACCGCCACGTCGGAACCGCGCTGGCTCTGGCCCATGCCGTCGCGGATGACCTTGCCGCCGCCGAATTTCACCTCGTCACCATAGACGGTGAAGTCTTTCTCCACCTCCAGGAACAATTCGGTGTCGGCCAACCGCACCCGGTCGCCGGTGGTGGGGCCGAACATGTCGGCATAGGCTTGTCTTGAAATGCGGCTCATGGCTGATTCTCCAACGGTCCCATCACATCCTGGCGGAAGCCGTAAATCTCCCGGCTTCCGGCGAAAGCGACCAATTGCACCTCGCGCTCCTGGCCCGGCTCGAAGCGCACCGCCGTACCCGCCGGGATGTCCAGCCGGAAGCCACGGGTCGCGGGCCGGTCGAAGCGGAGCGCGGGGTTGGTTTCAAAGAAGTGGTAATGGGAGCCGACCTGGATGGACCGGTCGCCGGTATTCGCCACGGTGACGACGAGGGTGGGGCGGCCCGTGTTGAGTTCGAGGTCGCCGTCGGCTGGGAGGATTTCGCCGGGAATCATGGGTGTGAAGAAGTGATTAGTGGTGAGTGACGAGTGGTGAGTGGGTCGGTGGTGAGTGCGGCTTGCATGGAAACAGGCTTTCACTAGCCACTCACCACTAATCACTCGCCACTATTCGATGGGGTTGTGTACGGTGACGAGCTTTGTCCCGTCGGGAAAGGTCGCTTCCACCTGCACGTCCGGGATCATTTCCGACACGCCGTCCATCACGTCGGCGCGGCTCAGCAGGGTGCGGCCATAGTCCATCAGTTCCGCCACGGGGCGACCATCCCGTGCGCCTTCCATGATGGCGGCGGAGATATAGGCGATGGCCTCGGGATAATTCAGCTTGAGGCCACGGGCTTTGCGGCGTTCCGCCAATAATGCGGCGGTAAAAATCAGCAGTTTGTCTTTTTCGCGTGGGGTGAGTTGCATGGTGGTCTCGCATAACTACATGTAGGTCGGGTTTAAACCCGACCTACAATTTCGGGCTTAAGCCCGACCTACAAGGCGTTAAGTCGCCCAGATTCGCGGCGGGCAAGCGTCCCGGCCCATCGTCTCCGGTCGAAGCGTCTCCCAGACCCGCAGAAAGAATTGCCGCAGCAAATCCGCCCGTGGGTCCAGCGCCCGGCAGATCAACAGCCCGTCGATCAAAGTCACGCCCTGATTGGCCGTCTCGCCGATCAAGTCGCGCACGGCGTTAAGCTGGGCTTCGGTCGCCGGATACGCAAACAGCGTTCCCAGCGCGGCCCGGCTCCGCAAGCCCCAGTTACCGCCGAAAGCCGCCGCGTCCAAACGCTGCCGTTCCAAATAAAGCGGCTGGCCGTCGAGCGTGATGCGCCAATCCAACCGGGCCGCGCCTTTCGCGAAGCCTTCCCCGGCGGCGGGCCGACCCAAGGACAGGATTTCCCAGCCAACGAACCGCGCCCCGGCCTGCAATTCGATCCGCATCTCGGAGGCCACGCGGGCGTCCTCGAACACGATGGTTTCCTGGGGCAGCCATTCCAGCGCCGCGCCCGCGTCCACTTGCAGCGTCACCGTTTGGCGGGCCAGCGGGCCGTCGCTGCGGTAGAACTTGCCAGCGGCGGGCGTCGTCACCAGGGCTTCCGCGCCCGTGTCGGCATTGACCCGAATCGCCAGCCTGTCCCCCGCCACCACGCCGCCGGGCGGGTGCAGCAGGTAAACATGGCAAACCGCGCCTTCCGGGTAGAAAGGCCGCTGCACGGTGAGCGGGCCGTGATGGCGGCGTTGGGAGAGCAGCGTTTTCGGCCCGGCGCAGGTGAAGCCGAGTTCTAATTCAGCTTGCCAACCTTCGTTAGAGCAATTTCGGATCGAGTGCATGATGGTGGGGGTGGGCTTCAGCCCACGATCAGGTAAGGCTGTCGCGGGCTGAAGCCCGCTCCCACTTACAGACTCGCCAAAAGATATGTACCCACGCCCGCGCACAGCAGCCCGAACCAGCGCCGCGCCGGTGCAAATCCCCGGCCCGCCGCGAGACCCAAACCGTGCAGCATCGCCGTCGCCAGCAGGAAGCCAGCGGCATACACCGCCGCGCCCGTGTCCGTGCCGATTTCGGCGGCGTGTACATAACCGTGGAACAGAGCGAACAGCCCCGCCAACGCCCCGGCCCAACCGGAAGCCAGTCGCCACTCACGCCACACCATCAAACCCAAAGCCAGCACCGAGCCAGCCACCAGCCATTCGGCATAGGGCAACGCGAACCCGGCGAAATGAATCCCCGCGCCCAGGCCCATCGCGCCGACGAACGCGGTGGGCACAAGCCATAAAGCTTTCCCGCCTAAAGCAGACGCCCACAGCCCCACGGCGAACATCGCCAACAAATGGTCAGCGCCCAGCCAGGGATGGGCGAATCCGGCGGCAAAACCGTGGACCGTGCCCAAGCCGGTATGGGCCAGGGCCGGGGTGGAAAGAGCCGCCAGCAATAGGCCAGCGGCGGTTCGGTTCCGTAAATATCGCGTCATCACTTCCGTCCTCGAATCACATAGAAAAAGGAAGCCCGTAGTATAAGCGAGGCGGGGCACAACCCGTCGGCGCTTCCCCACGCCGATGGGTTGCACCACGCCTCGCTTACCCACGGAACTTGCCACTCATCAACTGGTTTGATCGTAGGTCGGGCTTAAGCCCGACCTACAGCGGTCATACGGTCAAATACCGTTTAACCATGTCCTCGTTCAATTCATCCATCGCCCCGGTGGCGACGGCCCGGCCCCGGTCCATGATGCAGAAGCGGTCGGCCACTTTACGGGCGAAGGGCAATTTCTGCTCGACCAACAGCACCGTCACGCCCATATCGCGCTTGATCTTGACGATACCCTCGCGGATTTCGTCCACCACGTCCGGCTCGGTCTTTTCCAGCTTGGTCGGGATGCCCCGCGCCCGGTTGAGGCGGATGATGACATCGCCGATTTCGCTGACAATATTGGGCTGAATGCCTTCGGTGGGTTCGTCGAGGATGAGCAACTTCGGGTCGATGACCAGCGCCCGGCCTATCGCCAATTGCTGCTGCTGACCGCCGGACAAATCCCCGCCCCGACGCTTGAGCATCTTTTTCAGCACGGGAAAGATTTCAAACACCTGCTCGGGAACGTCCTTGATGCCCTTGCGGCGGGCGGCCCGTAAGCCGGTGCGGAGGTTTTCCTCGACGGTCATCAGCGGGAAGATTTCCCGGCCCTGCGGCACGAAGCCGATGCCCAACTCGGCCCGCTTCTCCGGCTTGACGGTGGCGATGTCCTCGCCCTCGTAGCGGATGGCGCCCGAGCGGGTGCGGATCAAGCCCATCACGCACTTGAGCAGGGTGGTCTTGCCCACGCCATTGCGGCCCATGAGACAGACGCACGCGCCCTGCGGCACGTCGAGGTCCAAGTCCCAGAGGGTGTGGCTTTCGCCGTAGAACTGGTTGAGTGATGAAATTGCCAGCATGGGTTTTGTCTGCAATTGAAATTCCAAATCCCGTTAAGGAGCTAAAAAAACCAATCTATAGGATGGGTGGAGGCGCACCGGGCGGTGGCCAACCATCGCCACGACCGTTTCCGTGCGCCGTAACCCATCGCGCCGCTTGCGGAAGCCCCGATGGGTTACGGCGCACCGGCCTTTCCGTCAAGCGGGTCATCCGGTTAAGCGCCTCCATCCATCCTATGAAATGACCTCTAGCCTCCCAAATACACCTGAATGACCCTCGGGTCGTTCTGCACCTCGTCCATGCTGCCCTCGGTCAGCACCGAGCCTTCATGCAGCACCGTCACGCGGCGGGCGATGGAGCGGACGAATTCCATATCGTGTTCCACCACCACCACGGAATGCTTGCCTTCCAGGGACAGCAGCAATTCGGCGGTGCGTTCCAATTCCTGGTGGGTCATGCCCGCCACCGGCTCGTCCACCAGCAGCACTTTCGGCTCCTGCATGAGCAACATGCCAATTTCCAGCCATTGCTTCTGGCCGTGGGAGAGCGCCCCGGCCCGGAAATCGCGGTGTTCGGCGAGGCCGATGGTTTGCAGCACTTCGTCGATGCGGTCCCGTTGCGTCCCGGTGAGGCGGGCGAACAGGGTGGGCCAGACGTGCTTGTCGGTGTGCATGGCGAGTTCGAGGTTCTCGAACACGCTCAGCTTCTCGAACACGCTGGGCTTCTGGAATTTGCGGCAAATGCCCGCCTGGGCGATGGCCGGTTCGTCCAGCTTGAGGAGGTCGATGGTCTGGCCGAAGAACACCGTGCCGACATCGGGCCGGGTCTTGCCGGTGATGACATCCATCATGGTGGTCTTGCCCGCGCCGTTCGGGCCGATGATGCAGCGCAGTTCGCCGTCGTCGATGTACAGCGAGAGCTTGTTCAGGGCACGGAAGCCGTCGAAGGTCACGCTCACGTCTTCCAGGTACAGAATCGGGCCGTGGACGGTGTCCAGTTGGTCCGTGCGCGAGAGACGCGCCGCCCCGGCCAGATAATCCGAGGGGGATTTAAGATCAGCGCCGGAACTCATGCGGCTTGCTCCTGTTTGCGGCGCTGCCACAGCCCGACCAGTCCATCGGGCAGGAACAGCGTGACCAGAATGAAAATGGTGCCGAGTCCGAACAGCCAGACTTCCGGCAACACCGCCGTGAACACGGTCTTGGCGTAGTTCACCAGAATCGCCCCGATGATGGCCCCGTACAGCGTGCCGCGCCCGCCCACGGCGACCCACACCACGATTTCCAGGGAGTTGAGCGGCGAGAATTCGCTGGGGTTGATGATGCCCACCTGCGGCACGTACAAGGCGCCCGCCACCCCCGCCAGCACGGCGGAGAACACGAACACCCACAGCTTGAACATTTCCACCTTGTAGCCAAGGAAACGGACCCGGGCTTCCTGGTCGCGGACGGCGGTGACGACGCGGCCCAGCTTGGAATCCACCACGTAGCGGGAGGCCAGATAGGCGAGGATCAAACTCAGGCCCGTGGCGGCGAACAGTGCGCCACGGGTGACGTCGGATTGCAGGTTGAAGCCGAGCAGGTCTTTGAAGTCGGTCAGGCCGTTGTTGCCGCCGAAGCCCATCTCGTTGCGGAAGAAGGCCAGCATCAGGGCAAAGACCATCGCCTGGGTGATGATCGAGAAGTAGACGCCGGTGATGCGCGAGCGGAAGG
>NZ_JBTEKS010000176.1:0-8808 GCF_054333355.1 Methylomagnum sp.
GCCCGCGCCCCCCGGAAGAAAGCCCCGCGCCCCGCCCGTCCCGACACCCTTCCCGTCGGGCGCGTCAAGGGCAGCATCCGCTGGAAGCTCCTGTCCACCATGATGGGCCTCATCGTGGGCTTGGTCGTCACCCTGACGGCCATTGAATTGATGCTGCAACAGCGCTTCCTAGAGTCCGAACTGGATAAGCGCGTCACCCTGATGCGGGAAAACCTGATGGAGCGCAGCCGGACCCTCGTCAACGTGCTGCAACCCCAGGTGGAGAACGACATCGCCTCGTTCAACTTCTCGCGCATCGCCGAGGTGCTGGACAAGGCCATCACCGAATCGAATCTGCTGGACTACGCCATCCTCATGAATCCCGAGGGCACGGTGTTCTCCCGTTCCGAGCAGCCCGAGGCCCGCCAAGCCTACCTGCATGGCGAGGCCGACCAATTCGCCCTGGCCCAGACCCAGCCCGTCACCCAGGAATATCCCCGGCTCAACGCCATCGAATTCATCCTGCCCATCCAGTTCGGCGCCAAGCAATGGGGCGTGTTGCGGCTGGGCTTCACCACCCACGAGTTGCGGCGGGAAATCGCCCGCTTCGAAGCCGACGTTAATCTCCAGACCCGCAACATGATCCTGACCACCGCCGCCATCGCCGGGGTGTTCATCCTGCTTGGCTCCGGCGTGGTGCTGCTCATCGCCACCACGCTGTCGCGCCCACTGACCCGCCTGACGGTCTCGGTGCGGGAATTGGCGCGGGGCGATTTCGATGGCGCGGCGCGGCTCTTGGAATCGTCCGCCGATGGCAAGACCAAGAACGGCTTCAAGGCCGACGGCGAAATCGGTCTACTGGCCCGCTCGTTCGTGGAAATGTCGGGGGAAATCCGCCACTCCCACCAGCGGCTTGAGGAGTACAACCGCACCCTGGAAGAAAAGGTCAAGGCCCGCACCCTGGAACTGGAACACGCCTACGAGAAGCTCAAGGAGCTGGACCAGATGAAGACCAACTTCCTGTCCACGGTTTCCCACGAGCTGCGCACCCCGCTCACCTCGGTGCTGGGTTTCGCCCGCATCATCCAGAAGCGCTTCGAAAGCGTCCTGCTGCCGCCCCTGTCGGAACTGACCGACAAGAAGGTGGAACGGGCCGTCAAGCAGGTGATGGAGAACACCAAGATCATCGTCGAGGAGGGCGAGCGGCTGACCACGCTCATCAACGACGTGCTGGACCTCGCCAAGATGGAGGCCGGGCGCACCGATTGGAATATGCAGCCCTTGCGCATCGAGGACGTGGTGGAGCGGGCCATGACCGCGACGTCCTCACTGGTGGCCCACAAGTCGGTGGAACTGCGCAAAGCACTGGCGGGCGACCTGCCCGAAGTCGAGGGCGACCGGGACCGGCTGATTCAGGTGGTCATCAACCTCATCTCCAACGCGGTCAAATTCACCGACCAGGGCAGCGTCACCCTGAAAACCGAGCGGCGCGGCCAGGACATCGTGGTGTCCGTCACCGACACCGGCTGCGGCATCAAGCCGGAGGATCAGCCCTTGGTGTTCGAGAAGTTCAAGCAGGTGGGCGACACCCTCACCGACAAGCCCAAGGGCACCGGCCTGGGATTGCCCATCTGCAAGGAGATCGTCGAGCATCACGGCGGGCGGGTGTGGGTGGAAAGCGAAATCGGCGTGGGCAGTCGCTTCTTGTTTTCCCTGCCCCTGCCCCCCGACAGCGCCGCCAGCTTGGCGACCACCCAGGAAGGCTACGAAATTGATTTCGTGCGGCGGACCACAGGCGCTGACTTGGAGCGCCGCCTGCGCGCCCGCATCGAGCGCCACGCCCTCGGCGGTCAATCCATGGCGCCCCGCCATCTCATCGTGATCGACGACGACCCCAACATCCGCCAACTGCTGCGCCAGGAATTGGCCGGGGAAGGCTTCAAAATCAGCGAGGCCGACAGCGGCGTGCAGGGACTCGAACTGGTGGACGCCGATCCGCCGGATTTGGTCATCCTCGACGTGCGGATGCCCCACCTCACCGGCTTCGCCGTCGCCGCCAAGCTGCGGGCCGACCCCGTCACCCTGGACCTGCCCATCGTGCTACACACCGTGGCCGAGGACCGCAAATTCAGCGAGCGGCTGGGCATTGATTGCTACCTGACCAAGCCGGTCGAGGCGACGGCGCTGGTGGAAAAAGTGCGTGTCCTCTTGACCCCCGCCGCCCCGGAAAAGGTCAGGCGCGTGCTGTTGCTGGACGGGAGCGAAGCGCGGCGGCGCGTCTTGGCGGACTTGCTGACCCAGGCTGGTCATCAGGTGCGGGACGCCGCCGACGGCGAGGCGGGCGTGGCGATGGCGGGCGGCTTCAACCCGCATTTGGTGGTGGCCGAGGCCGGGCTGGCGGAACGCTGCCGGATCGTGTCGCGCCTGCGGATTGACCAGGGCATGGACCGACTGTTTTTCACCTTGCTGGACGGAGACGCGGCATGAGCCAAGACATCAAACTCAAACGGCTGTGCCAGAAAGGTCCGGCGTCGGCCTTGATCCGGCGCATGGTGGCCGATTGGAACGAAGCCTTGTTCGTCCTCGACGCCGAGGGCGGGAAGGTGTTCGGCGAACCCGGCGAAAACTCGAATTCCGACGCGGAGCGCCATCCCATCGAATTGGCAGGCCAGCCGCCGCTAGGCTGGGTGGGTGGCGGGCCGCACGCGCCGATTCTGGCCGGGCTGCTGGCCTATATCGGGCAAAAGGAACTGGAAAGCAAATCGCTGGCTCAGGAAACCCTGGGCAAGTACAAGGAACTGACCCTGCTCTATGAATTGGGCGAGAAAATCACCGCCTGCCTGGATATTCCGGCCCTGGCCCAACTGACCCTGACCGAAGCCCGCCGCCTGCTGCCCAGTGGCAAGACCTTGCAAATCGGCCTGCTGCTGGCGGACGACACCCCGGATGGGCTGGCGGTGTGCGCGGGCGAGGGCGGCTTGTTCCCGGTCGGCCAGCGCTTCGAGCCGCTGGACGGCATCACCGGGCAGGTGTTGGACGCGGGTAATGCGGAGATCGTCAACGACGTGGCCGGGGACGCCCGCTATCAAGCCAGGCCGGGTTGCTTGGCGGGCGTGCGAGCGCTGCTTTGCTTGCCGTTGCGGACCAATGACCGGACCTTCGGCCTGTTGGTGGTCGCCACCCCGGACCCCGTCAGCTTCCAGGCCGCTGACTTGAAGGTGTTGAACGTGCTGGCCTCCCAGGCCGCGATGGCGCTGGGCCGGGTCCAGCTCATCATGGAGCGGGTCGAGCAGGAGCGCTTGCAGGAATCCCTCAAGCTGTCCCGCAGCATTCAGATGGGCATGTTGTCCACGGATTTCCCCCGTTTCGCCCAGGGTGGCCCGGTGGATTTGTACGCCTTCATGGAGCCGGCGCGGGAAGTGGGCGGCGATTTATACGACTTCTTTTACCTGGACGAACACACCCTGTTGATCGCCATTGGCGATGTGTCCGACAAGGGCGTGCCCGCCGCGTTGTTCATGGTGATGGTCAAGACCCTGCTGCGGGTCATCGCCCAACAGACGCGGGAGCCGCGCCGCATCCTCGACGCCCTGAACCCGGAGCTGTGCCGCGACAATCATTCGGCGATGTTCGTGACCCTGTTCCTCGCCACCCTGGACATCAGGACCGGCCAGCTCATCTTTGGCTTTGGCGGGCACAATCCGCCCGTGTTGCTGCGGCGGGATGGGTCGGTGGCGTTTCTGGTGGGCGAGAACGGCGTGGCGCTGGGGATCATCGAGGGCTTGCCCTACAGCGAGCAAGCGGTGACGCTGGCGCCGGGCGACGGCCTGCTGCTGTACACCGACGGCGTGACCGAGGCCATGAGTCCCCAGCAGGAGATATTCACCGAGGACAAGCTGAGCCACTATTTGGCCGGAAGGTCCGACTTGGACGCTCAGGCGTTGGTGGAAACGGTGCTTGAGGCGGTGCGGACCCACGCCCAGGGGGCCGAGCAATCCGATGACATCACGATGCTGGGGCTGCGGCTCGGATCGCCTTCGAATCTTTGAAGGCTGTGGGAGCGGGCTTCAGCCCGCGATGGCCGGGCCTGATCGTGGGCTGAAAGCCCACTCCCACCGAGATACATGCTAATCATCCAATTCGATGCCCAACACGCTGACCGCGCTGGCCATGATTTCGTCGGGGTTGAAGGGTTTGGTGAGATAGCGGTCGGCGCCCATTTCCTTGCCCTTTTCCTTGTCGTACTCCTGGCCCTTCGCGGTCAGGATGATGATGTAGATGTCCGTCATGTTCCATTCCCCCTTGACGGTTTTGCACACGTCGAAGCCGTTCATTTTCGGCATCATCACGTCGAGGAACACCAAATCGGGCTTTTCCTCCTGAATGAGTTCCAGCGCTTTTTCGCCATTCTCGGCGCTGAAGAATTCCACGTCGTAATCCTCCAGTTCCTCCAAGGTTTGTTCGAGTAGCAGGCGGATGTGGGGTTCGTCGTCCACGATGAGGATTTTTTTGCTCATGGCTGAATTCGTGCTGTCTGGGTGGAGGAGGCACCGATTATAGCTTGCCGCGCCGAAGCTAGGGCTGCCTCCGCCGGTTCAGGCCAGGGCAATCGCGCCATGTGATTTTCTCCCTCTCCCACCGGGAGAGGGGACAAAAACCCCATAGCGCAATTGCCCTGCGGTCCAGGCCCACATCCATTGAGTTTTAGCCGCTCACCAATGATGGTCGTCTGTTCATCATTACCCCTCGACCACGCTGGGACGGGGGTATCAAAACATCGCGCTATTTTCCATTTCATACATCGGGGCGAGCGGCTCGGTGCCTAACGAAAAACGGTATGAAATGGTTTTCAATGGTTCGGTTTATTGAATCTAACCCCGCGCCATAATTGATATGTGGTCATTTGCCATACCGCTTGCGGAATCGCCCGATGAGCGGCGCAGAATACGCGGATATTTCAGCGCGGTTCTTTGATGAGATAATGATAATGGCCCTCCCGACATAATTACCCCGCCGCGTTGAGTTTTCCAACCGGGGGATATTCAATCGTCAAGCCCAAAACAAGCCGGATTTCCATCCCGGCCACCGCGCTATTTCCAGCCCCAAACTTATTAGGAGATTCAATGTCTTCGGACGCCCACCCCAAACTTGGCCGCAACGATCCCTGTTCCTGCGGCAGCGGTAAAAAATACAAAGCCTGTTGCGCCGCGACGGAAGCCAAATTCCAGGCCCGCCAGACGCCCAATTCCGCCGAGTGGCTGACGCGGGCGCGGCAATCCGTGGCGGCGGGCCGGATCGGCGACGCCGAATTCTGGTTCCGCCAAGTGCTGACGGCCAAGCCCAACGAGGCCGAAGCCTTGGCGGGCGTGGGGCAGGCGCTGTGCTGGCGACGCAAGCGGCGGGAGGGGCGGGACTATCTCCGCCAAGCCGCCAAGCAGTTGGAACGGCAGGGACTCAAGAACCGCGACCCCGGCGCCTTGCTCCAGCTTTCCGGCCAATTGCAGCACTGGGGCGATATGGAGATGGCCCTGAAGCTGGCCCGGCTCGGGACGCGGCTGGCACCCGGATCGGCGGTGGCCCAGAACAATCTGGCGTTGTGCCTGTCCCGCGTGAATCGGGTCGAGGAAGCCTTGCCGCCCGCGCTGAAAGCTTGCGAGTTGCTGCCCGGCCATCCCGGCTGCCAAATCCTGGTGGCCTTGCTGCACAAGGAGCGGGACCGACTGGCCGAAGCCCGCGAACGGCTGGAACGAGTGGCGATGGAAAGCCGGGACCCGGAGCAAACCGCCCGCGCCTGGCTGGAACTGGGCGTGGTGCTGGACAAGCAGGGCGAGTACGACGCCGCGTTCGAGGCGTTCAGCCGCGCCGGGGAAATTCATCGCGGCCTGCCCGCCGCCGGGGCCACCGACCGGAACCGGGTGTTCGACACCCTGGCCCGCAATCGGGCGGGCTTCGACCGGGAATTGCTGAATCGCTGGACCCCTGTGGATTTCGCCGATGGCTTGCCGACGCCCGCCTTCCTGTTCGGCTTCCTGCGTTCCGGCACCACCCTGGCGGAGCAGGTGCTAGGCAGCCATCCGGGGGTGGTGGCTTCTGACGAGAACGATTTCATCTTCGAGCTTACCCTGGAACTGGCCCGGATCAGCGGCGTCGCGGACGACATCCCGGCGGCGCTGCGCAAGATCGGCTTGGAGGAAGCCCGCCAGCTCAGGGCGTTCTATTGGCGACGGGTGGCAGAGGAATATGGCCGCGAAGCCTTGCGGAAGCGCTTCGTCGACAAGCTCTCGCTGAACAGCATCGACGCCGGATTCATCGCCACCCTGTTCCCCGAGGCGAAGATACTGTTCGCCCTGCGCGACCCCCGCGACGTGACCCTGAGCTGTTTCCAGCAGGCGTTCGGCCTGTCCCCGGCCACGGTGAACCTGCTGTCCTGGGAGGGCATCGCCCGCCAATACGGGGCGGTGATGGGTTTATGGCTGTGCTTGCGGGGATTGATCGCGCCCGCTTGGCTGGAGTTGCGCTACGAGGACACGGTGGGGGATTTCGAGAACACCTTCCGGCGGGTGTTCGAGTTGCTGGGTGTGGAATGGCGGGCGGAGGTGTTGGCCTTCCACGAGCGGGCGCGGGGCCGCTACATTTCCACCCCCAGTTTCGCGGCGGTCAGCCAGCCCTTGTATAAAACCGCCGTGGCCCGCTGGCGACGCTATGAGCGGCACTTCGAGCCGGTGCTGCCGATCCTGGCGCCGTACATCGCGGCGTTCGGGTACGACGGCTCGTGATGGGTCTCGGAGGCCGCGCTCCCGTAGGTCGGGCATGTGTTCTCATATCCGACCTGCGGATCGCGGTCAGGTCTATGGTTTGGTCCAGTGGCGGGTCCGCGAATCCCATTATGTTTGCGCGATAAGCCCGGAATCCCATAAAAACCGTAGCACCTTCAACATAGCCTGGGCCACTTCACGCCCCTCCCCGTGGTGGCCTTGGCCGAGTCTGGCAATTCCAACCCTTGGGACGACCGGGCTTAAGTTCTGAAAAAGAAGAACCATAAGAGGAAGGCAATGATTCCGGGCACTCCGAGCATCCATAGGATGAGGGGAGGAAGAATGCGTCCTTCCATGGCGCGGTTGGATTGGGCGAACATCGAGCTTAACGGTTTGGATTTCATAAGAGTTTCCTTTCAATCTTAGATATACCGGAAAGGTCTGAATTTGGGCCGAGAAATCCCTGTTGCAATTTAAGGCAGCCATTGGGCACTTATTTCGGCTGTACTGTGGAAATTCCTTAAATGACCGCCCCTGGCCAAAGATTTCTCTTCAACCCTGCTGGGAATCCCTTCATTGGTTAGACAAGCCGTGCCCGTATTTTGCAGGGGAACCCAGCCCCGATAGGCCGGGCATGAGCGCCCGCCGACCCGCATCGGATTCGCCAAACCTTCGGCTCGAACCCCGCGCCGTGACGGATCGTCACCGTATTCCCCCCTGGTCCAGCACGAACATGCCCTGCCGGTGGGCGTGGCGGACCGCGTTGTCGGGTACCACCATCGCCGCCGCCGGGTCATGACATGAGCGCGGGTCGGCGCTACTTCATATCCATTGAGGATGTGCGTGGTTTCGCATATCGACGCGGCATTGGCAGCCGCAAGCCACTGTAATTCAAATGGTTTTAATTGGCACGGAAGTTGGATGTCCACGGCGTCCATCAGTGTTGACTGATATGTTCGCCGCCACACCCGTCGCGAACCGGGGCCGGAAAGCCACGGGGCTTGGAGGACGCCAAGTTGGCCGGGTTGCATATCGGAAGGGGAAAAGCGTGACGGCGTATCGCCATCGCGCAGAATTTCAGGCAAGGAAGCGCTTCACTAGGCCACTAATCGCTTAATTTTAAGGTTGTTCAATATGATTAAAACCAGACTGGCCCAGGCCATCACCATGGCCGCACTCTCCGCAGGGGTGGTTTCCACCGTTTCGGCGCACACCATGTACAACACCGCCATCCGAACCGGCGCCAACCGTGCCACCGGCACCGACGGCTGGGTTTATGGCTCCACGGACAACGGCGCGAGCATGAACTGGAATTATCCGACCGCCGTGGATGGCTGGGTCGGCACCGGCACTGGCGTCTCGACCAGCCTGCCGTTCGGCTACACCGGCAAGGCCCACCTCAACTGGGCGGCGGAGGCCCACGGCCCGGCGGCTTCGCTGGAAATCTCCAAGGCCGACGCCCTGACGAATTATGGCTCGTTCATCACCGACGCGGAAATCGACACCGGCGCGAGCGCTTGGCAGGACGCGGGCGTGGACGCCAGCGGCGTTCCAACAGCCAATGGCCCGACCGGCTGGAAGCACCAGACCGACATCGGCCTCTTCATGTCCGAGGAAACCGCGATGGTCACCCTGAATCCGTCCGTGGTCACCGGCACCGGCTACGATATTCAGAACTTCGGCATCACCATCTTCACCGGCTCGGACACCAACACGGGTTCCTATTCCCACCATGGCTCGTGGAACTGCCCCGGCTGCCTGAGCGGCGGCTTGCCGGCCCCGAAGCCCTATGACGCCAACAATCCGTTCGGCACGGTCGGCCTGACCTACCTTAAACACAGCGGCACTGTTGACGCAGTGAACGGCCTGTCCTTCGTGGCCCAGGCGAATCAGGTCTATTCCATCTACATCGGCGGCGCGGGGGTTGGCCGCTGGAACACAAACGTCGCCGACTACAGCCTATCCATCACCACCGCCCCGGTGCCGGTGCCCGCCGCGATCTGGCTGTTCGGCAGCGCTCTGGCGGGGATGGGCGTGATCGGGCGGCGCAAGAACCAAGGCGAGACCACCGCCT
>NZ_JBTEKS010000177.1:0-8786 GCF_054333355.1 Methylomagnum sp.
GTGTGCCGCCGAATTGGCGGGTGGCCGGATCAAAGGCCAGCCAGGCGGGCAAGGCCGCGCCATCCGCCAAGCTGGCGGCGTAGCCCAGCACGTCGCCGCTGTCGGCATCGGCGAAAGCGTCGGCGGGCACCTGGAAGCTGAACGCCCGCCCTTGGCTGGCGCTCTGGTCGGCCAGTTCATGGGCGACCGTGGGGGCGCGGTTGGCTTGGAAGCCAGGGCCGCCGGGGTCTTGAATCGCGCCATTGGCCGCGCCGTCCGCGTCGAAGGGGCCACCGTCCTGGATGGCGAAGTCGATGCGGGTCTTGCTGCCCACCGTTTCGATCTTGGTGGCGATGTCCTCCCATTGCTGGGTTTGCGGGTTGAGCTTCCAGTAGCCGTTCACCGGCACCGTGCCGTCCACGAACAGGCTCAGGTTGGCCGTGCCGCCGGGGGTGACGCCGCCCACCTGGAAGCTGAACCGGCCCAGCGGGAAGCTGACCCCGGCGGGCGCGTCGGTGGGCGCGGGCAAGGCTTGGACCTGCGTGAGGGGCAAGCCTTGGCTGCCGCTCAGGGTGACGTAGGACTTCGCGCCGGTCTGCTGGATGGATGGATCGACGGTCAGGGACGCCACGTTGGCCTGTTGGCTGTCGGCGATGCCGTCGCCGTTGCCATCGCCGGGGGCGCCGCCGTTGAGGCTGGGCACCTGGTCTTCGGGGCTGGGAGTAGGCGTGGGCGTGGTGCCGCCGCCGGTATCGCCGCCCGTATCGCCGCCCGTGCTGGCCGGGGTGATGGCGAAGCTCGCCGTGCCCTCATCGGTGCGGAAGTCGTCCACGCCGCGAGTGGTGCCGTTGTCCCGCGCCGTGTAATCGAAGCGAACCGTGCCGGTGGTGCCCGGCGCGGGGGTGAAGATCACATCCGTGCCGGACAGGCCCACCGTGCCGCCCACCGCGTTGCCCACGGCGACGATGGTCAGGCTTTGGCCGCTCTCATTGGCCGGGCCGGGCAGGTCGTTGGCGAGCAGGCTGGCGAAGCTGATAACGCGATTGCCCGAACCCGCCTCCACCGCCGACAGGCTGTCGTCCACCGCCACCGGCGCGTCGTTCACCGGGGCGATTTCGCCCGGCGAGCCGATTTCCGCCCCGTCGTTCACGGCGGCGAAGGCCGCGTGGGTGCCGACCACGCTGAGGCTGGCGATGGCCGCGCCGTTCAGGCCAGCGGCGTTGTCGAAGCTGGCGAACGGGCCGGTGGGGGAAGCGCCGAAGCTGACGCTGGCCCGCAACAGGTTGTTCGTGTCGTACAGATGGACCGCATCGCCGCCCGCGCCCAGGCCGATGCCGGCGCCGGTGTAGGTGCCGATTTGCAAGGACGCCGGGGCGTTGCCGCCGAACCAGGTGTTGATGAAGGCGGCCTTTGCGGCGGCGGGATCGGCGGACTCGATGAAGATCACCGATTCGCCCGGCGCGACGCTGGCGACGCCGTTCAGGGCCACGGCGGCGGCGGGCGAGCCGGAGGCGTCGTCCATCTTCCAGCCGCCGAGGTCCACCGGGAACGCCGTGGTGTTGGTCACTTCGAACCAGTCGGCGCCCACCGGGCTGTTGCCGCTGGACCAGGGCGCCACTTCGGAGATGAACAGCCTGCCGACCGTGCCGGGCGAGCCGATCTCCGTGGTGGTGCTGTTGGGGGCGGCGAACGCGCCGTTGACGCCGGTGGCGCTTAACGCGGTGATGGCCGCGTTGTTCAGGCCAGCGGCGTTGTTGAAGCTCAGGAACGGGACGCTGGTGGTGGACGCGCCGAACGTGACCCCGGCCTGCGGCACGCCGACGGCATCGAACAGGTTGACCGCGTCGCCGCCAGTGCCGAGTCCGACCCCGCCACCGCTGTAGCCGCCGATTTGTAAGGACGCCGGGGCGCTGCCGCCGAACCAGGTGTCGATGAAGGCGACCTTTGCGGCGGGGAGGTCGGCGGTCTCGATGAAGATCACCGATTCGCCCGGCGCGATGCTGGAAACGCCGGTCAGGGCCACCGCCGCCGCGAAGGTGTTGGAACTGTCGTCCATCTTCCAGCCGGTCAGGTCCACCGGGCTGGACCCCGTGTTGGTGACTTCAAACCAGTCCGCCGCGATGGTGCCGTTGCCGCTGGACCAGGGCGCCACCTCGGAGACGAACAGGGTGGGCTGGGCCGGGTTCTCGTTCACCACGTCGGTGACGGCTAGGGTGAAATTCGCCGTGAGGTCCGGGGTCGCGCCCACCGCCGGGTCGTCCACGTTGACGCTGACCGCGTAGGCAGCCTTGGACTCGAAGTCGAGGACCGTCCCGGCCTTGAGGTACAACGCGAAACCATTCACCTCGAACAAGCCCGCGTCGGGCCCGGTGAGGCTGAAGTTGTTGGTGCCCAGCCCGTCGTCGGTGAGGGCGAGGTCCGCGACCTTCAGCCGGGTGGCGGTGCTGGCGTTCTCCAGGACGGCGCTGGCCTGGTTGAGCAGGGCCAGCCCGGTGGGGGCGGCGTTGGGCACCTGGGCCGGGGCGTAGACCCAAAGCTGCGGATGGTCGAAGTCGCCGCCGCCGTTCTCGCTGACCACGTAGAGCGTGCCCGAGCGGTCCATGGTCAAGCCCTCGTGCTGCTGGTCGGCGACCGACAGCGGATTGCCCGGATCGTTCTGGATGGCGAGGCTGCTGCTTATAGTCCCGGTGCGGTCGATGTTGACGATCCTCCCGGATTCCTGGCTCAGCGCCAACAGGTGGCTGGCTTGGCTTAGCCCGTTCAGGGCCGGGATATTGGACAGGGCGTAGACATCGGCGAAATCCGCCACCCCGGCCAGCGCCGGGTCGAACAGGTTGGCGGAATTCACCGTGGTGGGCGAGCCGTTGCTGGCGGTGCCCGCCGTGAAGTCGATGGTGGTCTGGAAGATGCCCTGCGGCGAGGCTTCCTTGACGAAGACGTAGCCGCCGGTCAGGGGGTCGTAGGACAGCCCTTCCAGCCCGACATTGCCGACGTTGGTGCCCAGTGCCACCGTCTTGGCGTCGGTGCGGTTCAGGGTGGTCCCGGCGTGGTAGGTGAATTCCACGGCGTGGCGGTCGCGCTCCTCGGTCATCACGAACTGGCCGCCGCCGATGTAGGTCAGCCCCTCGGGATCGTAGAACTCGGTGCCCTGCGGGCTGGTTCCCGCCGCCAGGGTCATGGCGTCGATGAGCTGGCCGGTCTTGCTGACCTGGACCACGGAGGTGCCGCCGTCGCCCACCACGAACAGGGTGTCGGTGTCCCAGTTGTACGTGACCCCCGAGACTTCCTGGGCCAGCACGCTGCCGGCGGGCGCGGTGGTGCGGGTCGGCTCGGGCAGGTCGTAGCGGCCCACCCGGATGTAGGTGGCGAGGTCGATGCTGGATTGCAGCGCGCCGTCGGCGAATTGCAGGGTCTCGACATGGCTCAGTTGGTCGGTGCCGCCGGTGGCGGTGGTCACTTTCCAGGCGCCCAGGCCGGTTTGCAGGATCGAGGCGTCGGCCTGGTTGCCGCCGAATGTCACGGTGTCCTGGCCCGCGCCGCCGTCGATGCTGTCGTCGCCCGCCGTCGGGGTCAGGGGGTCGTCGCCGTTGCCACCATTGATGACCGAGCCTTGGAACACCGCGTCCGTGGCCCGGAGATTGAGGTTCTCGATGCGCAGGTCGGCGCTGGCCGGGGTGTCGGCCACCCCGTAAGCCGTGGCCGGGGTGGCATGGTGGGCGGTCAGATAGTCCTGGAACGCCTTCTGTTCGCCGAGGGTGTTGGCGGGTAGGTTGGCCGCCGCCGTGAAGTCCAGCGCCTCGTCGATGGCCGCGGAGAGGGTGCCGTCGGCGAGCAGGTAGCGGAAATTCTCGCCATTGGCCTTGATGGGGTAGCCGTCGCCGCCGTTGGCGGTGAAGTTCAGGGCCACCACGGCAATGCTGGCGGGGGCGCCGGGCAGCACCGCGCCATGCTCGACCACCCGGGCGACGACCTTGCCGTCCGCGTCCACCAGGGAAACATTGTCGATCTTCGCGCCGCCGGAATTGTCCGGGTCGTAGGAGAAGCGGATGCCGCCCACCTGCGGGTAGCCGCCGGACTGCTGGCCCGGGCCGCTGGAAAGGCCCGCCGCGAAGTTGAAGATGTTGAGCAGTCCCTGCGGGGTGGTGTCGAACGCCATCAGCTTGTTGTCGAAGCGCAGGGCGTTCTCGATGTCGAGCTGGGAGATGGCACCCGCTGGCTTCACGTCGGTGGCGGTGGGCGGCACCTTGGCGCCGTCCTCGTCGATGGCGCCGATGGAGGCGCGGAGTCCGCCGCCGTTCTTCAAGGAGACGATGTAGGGCTGGGCGGGCAAGGTGAGCGCCGCCGCTGCCCGGTTGGCGTCGGCGGTGACGTCGCCCAGGTTCACTTCCTGGGTGCGGCCATGGACCCGGTCGCCCTCCAGATAGACGCTGGTGTAGCCGTAGATCACGCTGTCCTTGGTGTTCACCACGGTGTCGATGGCGTTGACGATGGCCTGGACGCTGCTGCCGATGGGGCTGGACGCCACGATGGCCGCGGCGCTGGCGGTGCTGCCGTAGGCCGTTTGCAGGGTCGATTCGGTGGCCGAGTAGGCGCCGTTAATCGTTTTGCTCAGATTGGGAACGATCACTTCGCCCTGGGCGTTGAAGTCCACCAGCAGCCGACCGAGATACGTGTACTCGGTGTCGGTGGTGGCGATCAGGGTGGGCTTGCCGTCGGCGCCCGCCGCCACGATGGGGAAGGCGTCGGCGATGACGTCGGCGTCGTGGCCGGGGAAGCTGGCCGGCGTGTCGGTGCTGTCGCCCATGCGCTCGTGGCCGCCCCCGGCGATCATCACGTCGATGCCGGAGACCAGCGGCGCCAGCGCCTTGTTGCGGTCCAGGGTGTCCAACTGGTCCACCATCACGATCTTGTTCACGCCCTGCGCGGCCAGCGCGTCCGCCGCCGCCTGGACGTAGACCGCCACTTCCTGTAGGTCGGTGGTGTTCGGGTCGGCGTCGTCCTTGGGTGCCGTGCCGTTGGGCGAGGACTTGATGAGCAGGTCGAAGGTGGTGATGCCGATCAGGCCGATCTTCTCGCCGCCCTGAGCCACGACCGCGTAGGGCGCGATCTTGCCCTTGATGGCCGAGGCTTCCTGGCCCGCGTAGGCGTTGCTGGCCGTGCCGCCCAGGGAGGCGTCGGCGAGCCCGCGCAGGGAGCTATCGGCGGAGAAATTGAGGTTGGCCGTGAGCAGCGGGAACTGCGCCCCCGCCCAGGCGCCGGAGGCCGTGATGGCGCTTTGCAGCACCGGCGAGCCCAGGTCGAATTCGTGGTTGCCCAGGGCCGAGGCGTCGGTGCCGAAGGCGTTCATGATGGCGATGTCGGGGCGGCCCAGGGCGGTGGCGCCGATGCCAGCCACGGCGTTCAAAGAGGGATCCGCGCCCGCCACCAGCCAGGGTCCGGGGATGAAGCTGTCGCCCTCGCCCAGCACCAGGGTGTTGGCGTGCTGGTCGTCGAACCTGTCGATCAGGGCGCCCATGATGGGGGCCGTGTCCACGCCCAGCATCCCGCTCTCGCCGTAATAGTGCAGCAGTTGCAGGGAGTAGGCGGGGGCTTCTGCGACGCTGAACACCGAAAGGTTGTTGCTGACCTCGTTGCTGGCGACATACAGCGCTTGGCCGGTGGGCGAATCGGCGGCGGGGATGAACAGCGCGCCCTCCGGGTTCAGGTCGCCCGCACGCTGGGCGGTGCCGGTGTAGCTGACGTTGGCCGGGTCGGTGATGTCGAACACCAGGCTCAGGTGGGCGCGTTCCAGGGCCACGAAGGCGTAGGTCTTGCCGCCGATCACGCCCACCGTGACGCCCTCCGGCTCCGGCCCCTTGTTGTCGCTGCGGTCGTCGAACACCGCCGTCGTCACCAGCGTGGCGGCGATGCGCTCGATGATGTCGGCGCTGTCGAACACCCGGTCGCCGCTGGCGTCGAGGATGGAGAAGGAGCGCCCGCCGTACATCAGGATTTGGTCGATGTCGCCGTCGCCGTCGGTATCGCCGCGCAGGCCGGGCGCGTTGGCGACGGTGAGCCGGCCCAGTTGGGCGTTGGTCTTGAGCGCGGCTTCGTTGGGGAAGAGGGTGTTGTCGAGATCGTAGCCGCCGCTGCCGACCCGGATGGATTCGTCGGGATCGAGGAAATCGTTGCGGTCGTCGCCCTCGTTGGCGATGACATAAAAGGTGCCGCCGCCCACCTGATAGCTGGCGATGGCGTCCGGCATGTACAGCCCCCTAACCGGCATCCCGGTTTGCAGGTTGATGAGGGCGGTGTTGCCGGGTCCGTCCCGGTCGCTGTAGTCCGCCAGCAGGGTACTGAAATCCTTGGTGCCCAGCGGCACGATGCCGGTGAAGCTGGCGCTGGCGATGTCCAGGATGGCGACGGCGTTGGCCTCTTGCAGGGTCACCATGGCCTTGCCGCCGTCGGCGGACACCGCGATGTATTCCGGCTCCACATCGTCGGACACGCTCTGGCCCGGCCACAGCCGCACCCCGGCGGCGCTGAGGGCGGCTTCCTGGCCGTCGAAGCCGGTGAAGCCCGCCGTCTGCACGGTGGCGGAAGCCACCCCGCCGGTAATGTCGATGATCGACACCGAACCCTTCCCGCCCCAGTTGGCGTCGGAGACCACCTCGCCCTCGTTCGCCACCAGGATTTTCTTGCCATCCGGCGTGAAGCTCAGCATGTCGGGCAGGGCGCCCACGTCCACCGAGCCGAGCAGGGCGTGGTCGGCGGCGTTCAGGAACACCACCTTGCCGTTCAGCGCCTTGTCGGCGTTGGGCAGGGCCACCGCCACGACGCCATTCTTGACCGCCACGCTGGTCACGTCGGTGGTGGCGAAGCCCAGGCTGGTGAAGTCGAGGGTGGCGATGAGGGCGGGCGCCGCCGGATTGCTGAAATCCACCACTTGCAGCCCGGCGCTCGAGGTGACGAACAGCCGCTGGCTGGCCGGATCGAAGCCGCTGATTTCCGCGCCCGCGAGCGCCAAGTTGCCGATGGAGGTGAGGGTGAGGGCGTTGGTCGGGGTGGTTAGCATGGGATTTTCGCCGAGGTTGCGGTGAGGGGGCTTATTCTGGGAGCCTTGGGCGGCGGGTCGGCTCTGCCTACCCGGATTCGCCCTGGCCCGTTATTCACCTTCGGAGCGTAACAACCGTTTTTTTCAATCCCATTGCGTCTTGATGACAGGCCGGTTAGCCCGGACCCTTGCGCGGCTGTCATCTCACATGGACGTATGGGTTAAATTCAAACCCCTCCCCAGCCCTCCCCTTATCAGGGAAGGGAGGAAAAGCCCCTCTGATAAGGGAGGTTGGGGGGGTTAAACCGGGTATTCGAACGAAAACCTCTCTAAACCCGTCTCTCCGCCCGTGGTTCAAAACTACCGCGCTTTCTACGCACTCCCGGTGGCAGTGGTTTGAGGATTCCGTGAACGAACCCTTAACCCCCGCCGCCTCATCTCCCCCATCACGCAAAACAGTCGGCATTTCTTAACCCGCCGGTCATATCCATTACACCAAACGGCCCGACCATGTTGGAGGCACGCTAAGACGGGGGAAATCCTGATTTAGCCCCATCCCGAGCGTTCCGCCCAACCAAAAATACGGAGCATCCATCATGAAGAGGCTAATCCTGGCCGCCCTCGCGGCTTCCGCTGCCATGCCCGCCTGTGCCGGCAACACCTTTCCGACCCTGCACGGCAAGGCGCCGCTGGTCATCGGCCATCGGGGGGCCACCGGCTATTTTCCGGAGCACACCCTCGCGTCCTATCAGACCGCCATCAACGCCGGGGCCGATTTCATTGAGCCGGACTTGGTGTCCACCAAGGATGGCGTGCTGATCGCCCGCCACGAGGTGAACATCACCGAAACCACCGACGTGGCCGACCATCCCGAATTCGCCGCCCGCAAGACCAAGAAGACCATCGACGGCATCGTGGAGGAAGGCTGGTTCGCCGACGACTTCACACTCGCGGAAATCAAGACCCTGTACGCCAAGCAACGCCTGGCGTTCCGCAGCCAGTCCTACAACAAGCAATTCCGCGTCCCGACCTTCCAGGAAGTCATCAGCCTGGCCCGGGGCGAGGGCAAGCGGCTGCGCCGGACCATCGGCGTGTACCCGGAAACCAAGCATCCCACCTACCACCAGTCGGTGAACCTGCCGCTGGAAGACAACCTGTTGAAGGTGTTGAAGAAGAATGGCTGGAACAGCCGTAAGGCGCCGGTGTTCATCCAGTCATTCGAGACCGCCAACCTCAAGGGGTTGCGCCAGAAGACCAAGGTCCGGTTGATCCAGTTGGTGGACGCCGACGACACGGCGCTGGATGGCAGCATCATCCCGCTTCAGCCCTACGACTGGACGGCCGCGGGCGACACCCGCAAGTCGGATTATCTGGTCACCAAGCAAGGTCTGGCGGAAATCGCCCAGTACGCGGACGGGGTCGGCCCCTGGAAGCGCTACATCGTCAGCGTCAAAGGCGTGGATGCCAACGGCGATGGCAAGGCTGACGATGTGAACAAGGACGGCGCGGTGAACGACGCCGACAAGACCCGGCTGGCTCCCGCCAGCGTTGTCGCCGACGCCCACGCGGCGGGGCTGATGGTCCACACCTGGACCTTCCGCAACGAACCGCGCTATCTCGCCGCCGATTACCAGGGCGACCCCATCGAGGAGTACAAGCAGTTCTTCTGTTTAGGAATAGATGGGGTGTTCTCCGACTTCCCGGACACGGCGGTCAGCGGACGTTCCGTGGCGACTCTGGCGCCAAACGCCTGTCGGTGATGCGGGGAAAACTT
>NZ_JBTEKS010000178.1:0-8769 GCF_054333355.1 Methylomagnum sp.
TGAAATGCCTTCATAGTTTGTTGCATCGCTCAAGAAACCATCTGTCGCATTTGTTAGATACCTTCATTTATATTGGGGCTGGCCTCTGGAACTTTAAACTGTCATTAAAAACAGCAACTTAGGTCGGGAACATGTCTAATATGCTCTGGGCCTATGAAAACACTCCATGCAGCACTTGCAGACGAAACGTGATTGAACTGCTCACTGAAAATAATATTCTGCCGGAAAGCCTGTTATTTGAATGCCAATTTGATTGCGTCGAGGACACTCGAAATCTAGCGCGAGACCGTTTGCAAAAGTCAAAATCAGCTTAAGCCTTCAACTCGGAAGCAACCGATAAATGGAACAACTCTCCCTCCCCGAATTCAGCGATACCCGCCGCCCGCCCGCCGGTCGGAAACTCGCTATCGCCCCGCTATCGGAGGGATTCCAAGTTCATTATGAACATCCCCACGGCAAGCTATTCCAAGGCGACTCGCTGGACTGGCTGAAATCCCTGGAAGATGCCAACATCGATTTGGTATTCGCTGACCCGCCCTACAATATTAAGAAAGCTGATTGGGATAGCTTTGAAAGCCAAGAACACTATATCGAGTGGTCGATTCGCTGGATTAGCCAAGCCTCCCGCGTGTTAAAACCGACGGGTTCACTATATGTTTGCGGTTTCTCGGAAATCCTCGCCGATTTGAAACACCCCGCTTCCCATTATTTTAAGCATTGCCGCTGGCTGGTCTGGCACTATAAAAACAAGGCCAATCTGGGCAGCGATTGGGGGCGTTCCCATGAAAGCATTATTCATTTCCGCAAGTCCGACGCCACCAAACTCAATATTGATGATGTCCGAGTTCCTTATGGGGCACAAACTCTGAAATATCCCTCCCATCCGCAAGCAGAAACCAGCGCCTACGGCAAAGGCTCGGGAAAATCTCGGGAAAACTGGACGCCCCATCCCAAAGGCGCGAAACCCAAGGATGTGATTGATATTCCCACCACTTGCAACGGCATGGGCGAGAAAACCCCGCACCCGACCCAGAAGCCGGAAGAATTAGTCCGAAAATTCGTGCTAGCTTCATCAAACGAAGGGGATTTAGTGATTGACCCGTTTTCCGGTTCCGGTACTACCGTGGTCGTGGCGGAACAACTCAACCGCCACTGGATGGGATGTGATTTGGAAGCCCAATATAACCAGTGGGCCATTGAGCGAATCGAGAATGTCCAGCGGATGAGCAAGGAGGAATGGATTGCTCTTGATCGGCAAACGGCACAACGGCGGGAATCCATACGATGACCCTCTCCGATTTGGTTATCCACGCCACTGACAAAAGACGATTCCTGACCGTTAAGGATTACGTCGAGTTTTGCGCCCGTTATCTGGAATATATTGAAACCGGATTGCAGGCCCGAATCATCTCCCAAAATGAAAACCACTATCAATTTTTTCAGTATCGGCAAGATGGGCATTTCAACATTACCCGGCCATTAAACTCCCGACTGATGTACAGCACCGATTCTTTCGAGAGTGCTGCCCGACAATTTAAAGACACCCTGGAGCTAATCAGGGAGAATCAATCCCCAGCGGACGAATTACGCGAAAACATTATTCGGACAATCTATACCACCCAGCAATGCATTGGTGCCACGCTTGATGCCTTGCCTGCTGGGATGTCGAATCAAGCCCGAAAGGTGAATGACGACCTATTCGAGCGCTTTATCCGATTATTGATTGTGTCTTTGAATGTGGATTGTGTATCGGGCGTCGTTCAAGTACCGATCAAAGACGCCGATGGAACTGAGCTTTTTAAATCAACTTATCAACACGACTTATTAATTTATCAACAAGGTGAGCTAAAAATTATTGGTTCGGCAAAGACTTCCAGCAAAGACCGCATTGATAAGGTTTTTGTGGACAAATTTCTTTATAACAAACTCACCGAAACAAATCTGCCCCATATCGCTGTTTTTCTAAACGATGTACAGCGCAAGAAGGCCAAGCAAGAAAACCATTACGGTATCAGCGCGACCTTTCTGCCAGGCCATTTTAAAGCTTACACCATTAAGCTGAATCCTTTGGATGGCGTGTATTACTGCGATATTCGCCCGAACATGGTGAGTGATCATTTATTCTCCCAGCATATAAGAACAATCGACCATTTGTTTTATGGCGATTTGCGGGAGCTTTTAAACCGGCGCGGGCAGGCTCTCGATGAAATAAATATCGAGACAGAGCCGGAAGAGATATTACAGATAGCCTAATGCTATTGATTGGCCTGACAGCAACTGCATAATAACCAACCAAATTCAATTCGTTCCCCTTACTTGAGGAATAACAATGGACAGAGATACCATTCGAATCGTCCTGCTGGTGGCTGGCGTTTTCGTCATCGCCAGCGTTTACATTTGGGGGCGCTACAAGCAGAAACTGCTGGACATACTCCACCGCAAAGACGAATTCGAAGATCTGGGGCTAGACCAAAACGAGAAATCCCCCGCTCCGGTCCAGGACGATGACGACCTGTTCGACAGCCTCAGCTACAAGAAGGGCCGCAAGGAGCCAGCCGTCACGGAAGAAACCTTCGCCGATGATTTCGACGAAGAAGAATTCGAGGCGGCCACCAACCCGAAACCCGCCACCCGCGCCGCTAAGCCTGAGCCGGAGCCGCAACGGGCCGGGGCTTTGGGTGCGCCGTTTCTCATCCAGGTTAGCGTGGTGGCGGGCCGGGGTAGGTTTTTCAATGGCGAGGACTTGCGCGACGCCTTGATGGATTTGGACTTGATCCACGGCGAGATGGGCATCTTTCATCGCTTCGACGGCCAGTTCAAACAAACCCTGTTCAGTTGCGCCAGCTTGGTGGAGCCGGGCACCTTTCCCATCAATGACATGGAATCCTTTGAATGCCCCGGCGTGGTGTTCTTCTTCCAGACCGCTGGCATCGCCGACCCGCTGACCGTCTATGACGATCTGGTCAACACCTGCCAGGAATTGGCCGAACGGCTGGGCGGCACCACCTGGGACGAGCGCCGCCAGCCGCTTTCCGCCGAGAAAATCGCCCACATGCGGGCGCTGCTCGAAGACGCCATGGAGCAGCCATGAGCGCACTGGAAGAAGCCGGTCGCCGCGCCGCCCAACTGCGGGAAGAGATTGAATTCCACAACGTCCGCTATCACCAACTCGACGCGCCGCTGATTCCCGACGCGGAATTCGACGCCCTCATGCGGGAGCTGCTCGCCCTAGAGCAGCAATACCCCGAACTACGCACCGCCGATTCCCCCACCCAACGGGTCGGTGCCCCGCCGGTCAAAGCCTTCGGCGAAGTGCTACACGACATCCCCATGCTGTCCCTGGACAACGCCTTCACCGACGAGGATTTGGCGGACTTCGGGCGGCGGGTGACGCAGCGACTCGGCCACGCCGATCTGAATTTTCTGGTGGAACCCAAGCTGGACGGCCTCGCGGTCAGCCTCATCTACGAGCGCGGCGTGCTGACCTGCGCGGCGACGCGGGGCGACGGCCAGACCGGCGAGGACATCACCCACAACGTCCGCACCATCCGCTGTATCCCATTGCGCTTGCGGGGCGAGGGCTGGCCGGAGCGGTTCGAGGTGCGCGGCGAGGTGTTCATGCCCAAGCAGGGCTTCAAGGAATTGAACGAGCGGGCTTTAGGTGCGGGCGAGAAGGTGTTCGCTAATCCCCGCAACGCCGCCGCCGGGAGCCTTCGCCAACTGGACCCGAAAATCACCGCGTCCCGCCCTCTCAGTTTTTTTTGCTACGGCTACGGCGTATTCCCCGACGACCAACTGCCCGCGACCCAAAGCGAATTGATGGCACGATTCCGCGAGTGGGGCATTCCCATCAACCCGGAACTCCGCGTGGTGCACGGCGTGGCGGGCTGCCTCGCCTATTACCGCGACGTGCAGGCCCGCCGCCATGGTCTGCCCTACGACATCGACGGCGTGGTCTACAAGCTGGACCGGCTGGCCGACCGCGCCGCGCTGGGCTTCGTCGCCCGCGCCCCGCGCTGGGCCATCGCCCATAAATTCCCGGCGGAGGAAGCCACCACCCGGTTGCTCGCCATCGAAATCCAGGTGGGCCGCACCGGCGCGTTGACCCCGGTGGCGCGGTTGGAGCCGGTGTTCGTGGGCGGCGTGACCGTCACCAACGCGACCTTGCACAACGCCGACGAAATCCGCCGCAAGGACATCCGCGCGGGCGATACGGTCGTGGTGCGGCGGGCGGGCGATGTGATCCCGGAAGTGGCGCGGAGTCTCCCGGCACTGCGCCCCGCCGAGGCGCCGGAATTCGTGATGCCGAGCCATTGCCCGGTGTGCGGCTCGGATGTGGAAGTGGCGGACGGCGAAGCGATCCTGCGGTGTAGCGGCGGCTTGTACTGCCCGGCCCAGCACAAAGAGTCCATCAAGCATTTCGCTTCCCGCAAGGCCATGGACATCGACGGCCTGGGCGAGAAGTTGGTGGACCAGCTTTTCGACAAGCAACTCATCACCACGGTGGCGGGGCTTTATCACCTGACCGTGGAGCAGTTGGCGGGGTTGGAGCGGATGGGCCAGAAGTCCGCGCAGAATTTGGTGGATGCCTTCGCTAGAGCCAAGCACACCACCCTGCCCCGCTTCCTGTATGCGCTCGGCATTCGCGAGGTGGGCGAAGTGACCGCCCAGAACATTGCCGCCTTTTTCCGCGACCTGGATAGCCTGAAAGCCGCCGACGAGGAGGCGCTGCAAGCCGTGCCGGATGTGGGTCCGTCGGTGGCCCATCACATCCACACCTTTTTCCGCCAGCCGCATAACTTGGAGGTGATTCAGGCGTTGCTGGAGGCGGGCGTGCATTGGGACGCCATGCCGGAGCATCCGCCGGAAGCGGAGTTGCCGCTCAAGGGTAAGACCTTTGTGATTACCGGGACGTTGAGTGCCATGTCCCGCGAGGAGGCCAAGGCCAAGCTGCAAGCTTTGGGCGGGAAGGTGACGGGGAGCGTGTCGAAGAATACGACGTTTGTGATTGCGGGGGCGGAGCCGGGGTCGAAGTTGGCTAAGGCGGAGGAATTGGGGGTGGGGGTTTTGGATGAGGGGGGGTTTTTGGAGTTGGTGGTAATGGCGTCATAATCCCCGTTTTTGCAAAAAATAACCATCCACCAAAATTATAAATATCTTGCTTTGACTTATGAAACCCAACGCTTTTGACCGCCAAGAACATGTTTACAAAAACGATGCTCTCGTTGAGTTGGTGAAAGACGCAGTTCGTTTTTTTAATGGAACACCTGTTCATGAATTACCTCCACCCAAAAGCTTTCTCGGAACGGGCGTTTATGCGCTTTATTACACGGGGAATAATCCTCTTTACAAGAAGTATGCAGAACTAAATCGACTTTCATATGGGTATCCAATTTATGTCGGAAAAGCCGTACCCAAAGGCTGGCGACAAGCTCGGGTTTCTGATAGCGAAACCACCAAATCAAGAGCGCTGTATTCCCGTCTTAAAGAACACTGTCGAAATATAGCGGTCGGCGAAGGTCTATCACTCCTAGATTTTTCTTGTCGCTTCGTCATCTTTGAAAATGAAGGTTCCGACATGATAGGCACGATAGAAGCGGCCTTAATAAGGCTGAACAAACCGCTTTGGAATACCGTCATGGATGGCTTTGGAAATCATGACCCTGGCAGCGGAAGGTACAAACAAGCCAAATCGGATTGGGATGTTATCCATAAAGGCCGGGCCGGGGCGGAAAAATGCAACGGACGGCACAAAAGCCAAGATGTAATCCTGGCAAACATCGAGAATCACTTTAAAAAGATTGGATGATTCGGATGCGTTCCTTAGAAATTTTTTCCGGCGCGGGCGGTCTCGCCAAAGGGCTTGAACTAGCAGGCTTTGAACATGCCGCTTTCGTCGAATTCAACAAACACGCCAGCCAGTCCTTACGCGCTAACTTTGAAGCCGAGAAAGTTTTCTTTGGCGATATTAGGGACTTTGATTTAAACAATCTCGATTCGGTTGACATTGTCGCGGGTGGCCCGCCTTGCCAACCTTTCTCCATGGGCGGCAAACATAAGGCCCACAAAGATAACCGGGATATGTTCCCCCATGCCATTCGTGCAATTGAGAAGCTAACCCCCAAAGCCTTTGTATTCGAGAACGTCAAAGGCTTATTAAGAGAAAGCTTCTCCGATTATTTCGACTACATTATATTGCGATTGACCTTCCCGAGCTTCCCCGCAAAGCCAGATATGGACTGGCAAGAACACCTTGCACAGCTACGGAAAATAAAGGATTTACCCTATACCGGAATTAAATATGACGTTCAATTCAAGCTGCTGAATGCGGCTGATTATGGCGTGCCACAAACCCGCGAGCGAGTGGTTCTCGTCGGAATAAGAACGGATTTGAACAAACGCTGGGCCTTCCCCGAAACTACTCACTCAGAAGATCGTTTGTTGTGGGAAATATATGTATCTGGCGAATATTGTAAAAGGCATGGAATCCCAAAGCCAAACCCCTCTTCGATTCCAGCGTCTTTGAATGACCGGATAATGAAGCTGCATGAGCGGTTTGGCTTTTTCGAGCCAGAACTTCAGCCGTGGAAGACAGTGCGCGATGCGTTTTACGACATACCGGACCCGCGCATTGACCACGGCATACCGGACCACATCTATCGGCCCGGAGCGCGTAGTTATCCCGGACATACCGGCAGCGATTACGACTGGCCTTCAAAAACTCTTAAAGCGGGTGGGCACGGCGTCCCTGGCGGAGAAAATATGATCCGCTATTCCGATGGAAACATTCGTTACTTCACAGTGTTTGAAGCCAAACGCATTCAAACCTTCCCTGATAATTTCGTTATTGAAGGCGCTTGGGGTGAAGCAATGCGGCAAATTGGAAACGCGGTGCCGGTGAAGCTTGCCGAGATAATAGGAAAACAACTTTCGTCAATACTTCGAGAGCATACTCCTACTCAATATGCCACACTCCGAATCAAAGACATGACAGCTAGGCAGATAATCGCGGAAATCAAGGCCCGGCGATAAATACCGCCACCCTTCAGATAATAGGTCAAAGCCCGTAGGTTGGGGTGAGGCACGAACCCCAACACTTCCACCGGGGCAATGGCGTTGGGGTTCCTTCGTCACCCCAACCTACGATAATTTTCTCCTTACTTGCGTGTTGCCTTATGCAATATCGGCGGGCAAAAATCGGCGGCGGCACATATTTCTTTACCGTCAATTTGGCCGAACGAAACCGGGGATTTTTGGTGGATTACGCCGATCATTTGCGCAACGTGATTCGGCTCGTTAAATCTCGCCATCCCTTTCATATTGACGCGATTGTCATTTTGCCCGATCACCTTCATGCCTTATGGACTTTACCGGATGGGGACACCGATTATTCGACCCGTTGGGCTTTAATCAAAGCCGGTTTTTCCCGTCATATCGAACAAACTGAAAGGATTAATTCAAGCCGTAGAAGCAAAGGCGAACGAGGTATTTGGCAAAGACGATTCTGGGAGCATGCCATTCGGGACGACAATGATTTTGAACGGCACGCGGACTATATCCACTACAATCCCGTCAAACACGGCTGGACGAACAGGCCCGCAGAATGGCCTTATTCCAGCTTTCATAAGTTTGTCCGCAACGGAATTTATTCCCCGACATGGGCGGCTTCCTTGATGATTAAGGATTTGGATTTCGAATGAGGTGTAAATTGGCAACCTGGCTCGGAGTGTTGGGGTTCGCACCTCACCCCAACCTACAAAATACCGGCTGGTTTCCGCGCTCTAACATGGCTTTGGCTTAATTTATGTCCGCTTCATCGGCACCCACGCCGAATATGACCGCATCGACGCCACCACCATCTGAGGCTCCCACTATGGAACTCAAACCCCTACGCACCGAAACCGATTACCGCGCCGCCCTACACGAAGCCGAACAACTATGGGACGCCCCGGACAACACCCCGGAAGCCGACCGGCTGAAACTCCTGGCCCTGTTAATTGAAGACTACGAAACCCGGCACTATCCCATTAACGACCCCGATCCCATCGACTTTCTCCGCCACGCCATCGAAGCGCGGGGACTGGAAACCAAGGATTTGGAACCCTTCATGGGCGAACACGCCGAGGCCGTACTAAACCGCGCCCGCCCCCTGTCGCTGGAAATGATTAGAAACCTCACCGAAGGATTAGGCTTGCCCGTTGAGGTATTGATTCGGCGCTATCCATTGCGCGAAGCGGCTTGATTAGTCGGATAGGTGAAACGCAGCGAAACCCATCATTCCAAGGCTTCATTTGCCCCGTCGTGATGGGTCTCACTGCGCTCCATCCATCCTACAATTCCTCCCTTTGGCTTCGCCCAATTACGGCTTCAAGCCCTTCATCAGCGCCGTGAACACCGCGTTGGCGGCGTTGGCATCGTCGCTGCCCGCCAGCACCATAATCATCAGCTTGCCGTCGGCTTTCAGGCACTCGACCACGCCGGTCGTCTTCTCATTCCAGGTGCGCACCGAATCCTCGTCCTTGGTGAGTTTGCCGGCATTTTCCTTCGTCAGAATGGCCTCGGCCTTGCTGACGCAATCGGCCTGGCTCATGGCGCCGCCGTCGATGTGGTCCCAGTACATGCTGGGCACGGCGAAGGCCGGGGCCGCGCCGAACAGCAGGGCGGCGGACAGGGCAATGATCGGGGTGAGTTTGCTTGTGGGCATGGGAATATCCTCCTTGTCGTGGCGGCCCCGTGGTGGCCGCGTTTCCGTTTGACAGTGGGTCCGGG
>NZ_JBTEKS010000179.1:0-8736 GCF_054333355.1 Methylomagnum sp.
CGAACCCCGGCCCCCCGCCGCCCCGTTGCCTTCGGCTCCGCTCAGCCAACGGGGCAGCGGGGGTCCATCAATTCCGAGAGGTTAATTCAGCGAATCACCTTCTCCAACGAATCCATCACCGCCTTGGCTTCCGCCAATCCCATTCCCGTGGCGTCGCGCAATATTGTAATCGCGTCGATTTTACGATTGGATTTCATCAGGGCTTGGATTTCTTCCATGGCTTCCGCCGAAATATCCACGTTATCTCCATTAACCACCAGACTAAAACCCGGTAAAGCGGCGGGCGGCGATGACTGAGGCGCTTGGGACAAACCCGATTCGCCCGCAGCGGCGCGAAGGTCTTTGAGATGCTGCACCGCGCCCATAAAGCGTCCGGCGCGGAAACCCACCCAAAAGCCAATGAGAAGACCAACCAATAGGCCGATGACAAGGAAAACATATTCCTTAGGAATACCGAATAACTCGGCTGAGGTAGTTTCTGGCACAGCGCAATCTCCGTTATGATTTTTATCATTCTCTCGGTCTCCGTGGAAACGATAGAGAATTCTCCTGTAGGTCGGGCTTTAGCCCGACAGGTCGGACTGAAGTCCGACCTACAGCGAAGCATATGGAAATGGATTAAGCGGGTTTCTTGGCCCGGAAGATACAATACCTCACCATCCCATCCCGGAATACCTTCCACTGCGCCAGCGCCACCTTGAAATTCGCCGTTTGTGCCTTCTTCCGCAACCCCAGCCATTGCATAATCAATTGCATGGGATAAGTCCACAAAGCCGTTAAATACATACGCCGGGAAGACGGCATGGTTTCCTTGGTCGCCTCGGTGATATGCACATCGACAAACCCGCACTCTTCCATACCCGATTGGAATTCCTCGACGGTGGAGAGATTCGGCACGGCCCAGCCATTCAGACAATCCATCACCGCCTGCCATTCTTCCTGATTGAATTCCCGCTTGGTGGCGTAGCCGTCGCAGGCGATCAGCGTGCCGCCCTTTTTCAACAGGCGATAGGCTTCGCGGAAAAAATCCCGCTTATCGGTGGCGTAGCAACTGCTCTCGACGGCCCATACCACGTCGAAGGATTCATCCGGGAAAGGTGTCTTACAGAAATCCGCCGCTTTAAAATTAACCTTGCCGGAAACCCCGTGGTGCTGGGCGTTGCGGGTGGCGTGCCCGACTTGTTGCTCACTGACGGTGATTCCGGTGGCCCGGCAACCAATATTCTTCGCCAACCAAATGGAACTGCCGCCGATGCCGCAACCCGCGTCCAGCACATGATCCTCGGGTTTAATACCCGCGATGTAGCACATGATGCGGTTCTTGTTCAGCAGGGCTTGGCTGTGGGTTTTGATGCCCTCCTCCCAGTACCCATAATGCAGGGCTAGATTCTCGTTATCGAACCACGCCGTACGGTAGTCCCAATAACAATCGTCATAATGCTTGGCGGTATCGACACGAATCTCTTCCTCGGAGAATTCGGCGTCATGGCGCAGGGAATCGTTGCGGTAATCTTTGTTGGGTTCCAGGTAATAGGACATGGGTCTGTTGTAGTTTTATCTAAGTTTTAAAATGGTTTGCAATGTGTTCGTGGGAGTGGTTTTTAACCGCGATTTGAGCCAATCTAGCTGCCTTTCCCGTCGGTTCAAACGGAGGCGTCCACTATGACGAGCAATCCCGACCGCAAAATTCAAATCCTTTTGGGACTCACCGCGCTGGCCGTCATCGGTGCATTCTTGGTGCCCGCCATTCCGCAGAACCCGGCCTATCACCAGTTCGCGGACCAAAGCGCCCGCCTGGGAATTCCGAACTTCTGGAACGTGGCGACCAATCTGCCGTTCCTGTTCGTCGGCTTGGCGGGCATCCGGGAGCTATATCACGGCAGGCCGGTCATCGTGCCGACGCTATGGCTCGCCTATCTGATCTTTTTCGGCGGGGTCGCCCTGGTCGGTCCCGGCTCCGCTTATTATCACCTAAGCCCGGACAACGACAGCTTGCTCTGGGACCGGCTGCCCATGACTCTCGCCTTCATGGCGTTGTTGCCGATCATCGTCGGCGAATACATTGACCCGGCGACGGGTCGGCGCTTGCTGAGGCCGCTACTCGTGGCGGGAACCGGCTCGGTGCTGTACTGGCATCTCAGCGAGCGGCTAGGCCAGGGCGATTTGCGCTGGTATGGCCTGGTCCAATTCCTGCCGATGCTGCTCATTCCCTTGATAATGCTGATGTTCCGTTCCCGTTTCACCGGCGCCGCCTACCTTTGGGCGATGCTCGGTGCCTACGCCGCCGCCAAATTGGCGGAATTCCTCGACGGGCCGATTTTCCGCCTGCTGTATCCCTTCAGCGGCCATGCTTTAAAACATCTGCTAGCGGCGCTCGGCGTGTATGGCTTTCTTCTAGCCATCCGGCGGCGCAGCTTGGTTTAATTCGGAAATGGCGATACCCAAATTCTTTTCGGCTCAAGCCATCCAAAAAAAACCACGGCGACTAAACTGACAAAAGTTAGTCGAGTGGGCCGAAAGCACATCCCGCCCCCTCTCCTTTCAATTTGGTCTGCTCCAAGACCGCCCACATGAAGGGAGCGTATTAATGCCCTGGCAAATCATCTTCCAGGCCGATGCCCGTATCGTCGAAACCGTTTACAGCGGCGTCGTCAAACCCGATGAGCTTATGGCGGCGTGTAAAGCCACGCTCGCCTTTGCCCGAGAAAACTCCGCGATACTGTTCCTCGGAGACTGCATGGCGCTACAAGGCGGTCACTCTGTTTTTGATCTTTACGCCATTGTCGATGTGCTGGAAACCCACGGTTTTCCCCGCGCTGGCAAAGAGGCGCTGTTATTTCCGCCGCTTGAGCTTTCGGACGTCTCCCGCAACATCGACTTCTGGGAAACCGCGTGCGGGAATCGCGGTTATGTCGTCCGGGTTTTTCATGATCGGGAAGCCGCGCTGCGCTGGCTCATCGCCAAATAGCGGGGACACGGAACCAGGCCAGCTACGGGATTGATTTAGGGGGCTTGGCGTAGCGGGTCGGATCGGCCAGCCCCGCCGCCGCGAATCCCGCCGCCCGCAACCGACACGCATCACACACCCCGCAGGCCCGGCCCGCGTCGTCGGCGGAATAGCAGGACACGGTGAGCGAATAATCGACGCCCAACCCCGTTCCCCGGCGGATGATGTCGGCCTTGGAAAGCTCAATCAAGGGCGTGTGGATGCGGAATTCCGCGCCTTCCACCCCGGCCTTGGTCGCCAATTTCGCCAGGGCTTGGAAGGCGGCGATGTACTCCGGGCGGCAGTCGGGATAGCCGGAATAATCCACCGCGTTGACACCGATGAAGATGTCGGCGCTGTGCAGAACCTCCGCCCAACCCAGCGCGAAGGCCAGGAACACGGTGTTGCGGGCCGGGACGTAAGTGACGGGAATGCCCGCCTGGGGATGATCCGGCACGGCGATGGCCGCGTCGGTCAGGGCCGAACCGCCGATGGCGTCCAGGCCGATGTGAATGGTCTTATGCTCCGCCGCCCCGAAATAATCGGCCACGCGCCGCGCCGCCTGCAATTCGGCCCCATGCCGCTGGCCGTAGTCGAAGCTCAGGGCGTGGCACTCGTAGCCGTCCGCCTTGGCAATGGCAAGCACGGTGGCGGAATCGAGGCCACCCGATAAAAGAACAACCGCTTTTTTCATCACACGCCGGGCTTGTCGCCCCAAAGAATTTTGTGGAGTTGCAATTGGAAGCGCACCGGCAGCCGGTCGCGCAGAATGGATTCGGCCAGTTCGGTGGGATCCTGTCGCCCCGCCACGGGCGAGAACAGCACCTCGCAGCGTTCCGCGAGGCGATGCTCCACGAGCATGGCCTTGGCCCAAAGGTAGTCCGCCCCATCCATGATGACGAACTTCACCTGATCCTTGGCGTCGAGATAGTCCAGATTCCCGAAACGGTTGCGGGCTTCCTCGCCCGACCCCGGCGTCTTGATGTCCAGCACCTTGACCACCTGGGGATTGACGCCCGACACATCCAGGGCACCGCTGGTTTCCAGCGAAACGTCGTAGCCCGCCGCCACCAACACATCCAACAGCGTCAAGCAACCGGGTTGCGCCAAAGGTTCGCCGCCAGTGACGCAGACATGCCGGGCGCCGTACTGCGCGACCTCGGTGAAAATGTCCGCGATGTCCTTGCGCTCCCCGCCACTGAAGGCGTAGGCCGTGTCGCAATACACGCAACGCAACGGGCAGCCGGTCAGCCGCACGAACACCGTGGGCCAGCCCACCGTGCGGGATTCGCCTTGCAGGGAGAAAAAGATTTCGGTGATTTTGAGGCTATCCACGGATATCAGGGATGTAGGCTGGGTTGAGGGACGAAACCCAGCGTTCCTGGGCTGAAAAGCTGGGTTTCCGTGAAGCTCCAACCCAGCCCACAGCCGTGCGCGTTATTTTCGAACATGCCGTTTAGTGCTTTTCCTGGCGCATCCGTTCCAGCCGCTTTTCCGCCAGCTTGGCGGCGCTGCTGTCGGGGTAGCGCTTGACGACATCGTTCAGCAAATCCTTGGCGGCGGCGTACTGGCCGTTCTCGTACTCGATGAAGCCGAGCTTGAGATAGGCGTCCGCCACTTTGGCGCTCTGCGGGAACTCCTTGGTCATCTTGCGGAAGTTGTCGCGGGCGGCGGGAAAATCCCGGTTCACGTAATAGGCTTCGGCCAGCCAGTAATAAGCATTGTCCGTATATTCGCCGCTGGGATAGGCCGCGATGAAGCCTTTGAAATCCCGGATCGCCTCCGAATATTTGCCATCCTTCAGCGAGCCAAACGCCTTTTGGTAAGCCGCTTGCCGCACCGCCGGATCGGCCACTGGCGCGGGCGGCGGCGGCGGTGGAGGCGAGGCCGCTGGTGGCGCAGGTGCCGCTCCGGCTTGAGGCTGGATCGCGCTAGGGTCGCCGCCAGCGGGCGCGGGCGGGGCGCTATTCTCGGCGGGAGGCGGCGTCGGCGCGGCAGCGGCTTTTTGCAAGCGCTGGTCGAGATCGGTGTACATGTCCCGCTGCTGCTTGCGGGCCTTTTCCAACTCGTGGGTCAGCTCCTCCACGTCGCCACGTAGTTTCAGCGCCTCGGCCTGAAGCTTCTCCACCCGGTTGGACATTTCCATGAGGGTGTTGCCGGACAGGCGCTTTTCCAGCTTGGCGACCCGCTCTTCCAGCGTCGCCACGCCGTAGCCCGCCTCGTCATAGGGCTGGTCGTACTGGTTGGGCGCGGACATCGCCGCTTCCCCGTACAACAGCCCCGCCGCCATCAATCCCGCGATCACGATTTTTTCGGCCATGGCTCAATGTCCCGGATAAGAAATTTCCACGCGACGATTCTGCTGCCAGGAGGCGTCGTCGTGTCCCGACACGGCGGGCTTCTCCTCGCCGAAGCTCACCACCTGGAACTGCCCGCCAGTGGCGCCCTGAAATTGCATCATGCGCAGCACCGCGTTGGCCCGCTGTTCGCCCAGGGCGATGTTGTATTCGGGCGAGCCGCGCTCGTCGGCGTGGCCTTCCAGCACCGCATTTTGCTCCGGGTGGGCGGACAGGTAATTGGCGTGGGCGCTCACCACGGATTGGTATTCCGGCAGCACTTCGTAGCTGTCGTACTGGAAGTAAACCACGCGCTTCGCCAGTGGCCCGCTGGGGTTGTCGAGTTCTCCGCCGCCCGCGCCGCCCCCGGCTCCACCCGCGCCATCGGCCCCATAGCCACTGGACCCGTCGGCACCATAGGCACCCGCGCCGCCCTGGCCGTAAGCGCCGCCTTGTCCGTATTTGTTGATGCGGGGTCCGCCCTTGCCGCTTTTGCCTGCGGCCCCGTCGGCCAGTCCGTTGGCACCGCCATCGGCACCGCCCTCGCCTTCCACATTTCCTTTGGAGCTACAGCCGTTTAGGGCCAGCGTGAACATGGATAAGATTAAAAGTAGTTTTAGGAATTTCATTGGTGTTCTTCCCCAGTTCATGGGTTGACTCGTTCCCACGCTCCAGCGTGGGAATGCAGTTGCGTGGCGTTTCAATGCGGGCCGCGGTTGCGGCCAAGACGGCATTCCCACGCCGGAGCGTGGGAACGAGAACCGACGGGCTACGGCGACCACACCGGTTCGCGGACCTCTTTGCCCTGCACCTTCAAACTTTGATGGGTCTTGCCGTCGAGGGACACCGCCGCCAACTGATCGACGCCGCCCTGCTTGTGGGTATAAAGAATCATGCTGCCATTGGGCGCGAAGCCGGGCGATTCGTCCAGCGGTCCCTTGGTCAGCACCCGCAGGGACTTGGACGCCACGTCCATCACCGCGATGCGGTAGTCGCCGCCATTGCCATGCACCATGGCGAGGTGGCGACCATCGGGCGAAAACACGCCCCGAGCGTTATAGGCACCTTCGAACGTCAGCCGCGACGGCTCGCCGCCGTCCGCCGCCACCAAATAAAGCTGCGGCTTGCCGCCCCGGTCAGAGGTGAACACCAAACTGCGGCCATCAGGCGACCAATTCGGCTCAGTATCAATAGACGAGTCGCTGGTGATGCGCCGCAAGCTGCCGCCACTGACGCTCGACACGTAAATATCCGGGCTGCCGTCCTTGGAAAGCGTCAAGGCCAGCCGCGAACCATCCGGCGACCAAGCCGGGGCGCCGTTGATGCCGGGCGCTTCCGAGACTTTTTGCCGCTCTCCTGAAAACAAATCCTGCACGAAGATGGCCGAGGTCTTGTTCTCGAAGGACACGTAAGCGATGCGCTTGCCGTCCGGCGACCACGCGGGCGACATGATCGGTTCGGATGAACTTATGACCGATTGCGGATCGCGCCCGTCGGTGTCGGCGATGTGCAGATGGTACTCGCGGTTCTTGCCGGAGCCCGACACGGTGACGTAGGCCACGCGGGTATTGAAGACGCCGCGCTCGCCGGTCAGCGCCTTGTAGATCATGTCGGCGATTTGATGAGCGGCGTGGCGGGCTTCCCGCGCTTCGAAAGGCACATGGTCCGACGCCAGCACGTTGCCCCGGATGGCGTCGAACAGGTAGAACTCAGCATCATACTGACCGCCCGCGCCCGGCACGATGCGGCCTATCGCCACGTAGTCCTGTCCCGCCGATTGCCACGCCCGGAAGTTCACCGGGTCGGGCGGCGCGGGGCGCTCCGGCATCTGGCCTTCCGGCAACAGGCTGAACTTGCCGCTCCGGGCCAAGTCCGCCGCGATAATGCCGCCCAGGTTTTCGCCAGCCAAGCCGGATTGGGCGAAGGGCACGATGGCGACGGGCACATTGCCCTCGACGCCCTTGGTGATGTCCACGGTCAACTCGGCGCGGGCCGCTCCGCCAAACAGGCCAGCGCTAAGGCTCAGGAACAGCAGCGCGGTTCGGAATGGGCTAGTCATCGAATACTCTTCGCAAGTCAATGAGGGGTGAACTTAAACGCAACGATTTGACTTAAAAGCTGTTTTCTCACCAGCGGATCGGGCGGGAGAGGGAAGCTCGGAACCTTTTTAACAGCCGCTTCCGCAGATCGTTCAAGGGCCGCGTCTCCACCAGAGCAAGAGGCTTGGGGACTCTGCGCATCGCCGCCCGCCGTCAATCGGACCCGGATTGTACAAGAGACCCCGCTTTGGGCAGAAGGTGGGCGTATCCAATTACGCTCAACCAAGGGTTTGAAATACCGGCTGGCCCACGCGCCCGCTCCCTCCGCTGCCGCTTTTTCTTCCTTTCGCTCCTCTTCCATGGCCTCACGCAAGGCCAGTTCCCTTTCTTCTTTCTGGCGCTTGGCCTCCTGTTCCGCCTTGCGTTTGGCTTCGGCGGCGGCTTCGTGGCGGGCTTCTTCCTGGGCTTCCCGTTTCGCCTCGGCGATGGCCTCGGCTTTGCGTTTCGTTTCCGCCTCGGCTTTGCGCTTGGCTTCTAGTTCAGCTTTTTGCCTCGCCTCCGCTTCGGCTTTCGCCTTGGCTTCGATTTCGGACTTGCGGCGGGCTTCCGCCTCGGCTTTTTGCTTGGACTCCAACTCGGCTTTGTGCCTCGCGTCGGCTTCCGCCTTACGTTTTGCGTCCGCTTCCGCTTTTTTTCTCGCTTCGGCCTCGGCGGCTTCGCGACGGGCGGCTTCCTGGGCCTCCCGTTTGGCGGCGGCTTCGGACTCAGCCCGGCGCTTGGCTTCCACGTCGGCCTTGCGCCGGGCTTCCGCCTCGGCTTTGCGCTTGGCCTCGGCTTCTGCTGCCCGCTTGGCCTCAGCCCGAGCTTCCGCTTCGGCTTTGCGTTTGGCGTCGGCCTCAGCTTTCTGCCGGGCTTCTTGCTCGGCCTTGCGACGCGCTTCTTCCTGAGCCTCCCGCTTGACTTCGGCTTCCGCCTCGGCTTTTTGTTTGGCTTCTAATTCCGCCCGGCGGCGGGCCTCTTGCTCGGCTTTGTGACGCGCTTCTTGTTGGGCTTCGCGCTTCGTCTCGGCCAAAGCTTCGGCTTTGCGCTGGGCTTCTTGCTCGGCTTTTTCCCGCGCAGCTAATTCCGCCCGGTGTTTGGCGTCTTCTTCGATTTTGCGTTTCACCTCGGTCTCGGCCTTGCGCTTGGCGTCCAATTCAGCCTTTTGTCGCGCCTCGGCCTCGGCTTTGCGTTTGGCTTCGAGTTCAACCTTTTCCCGCGCATCTTCTTGAGCTTCCCGCTTGGCTTCGGCGGTGGCCTTGCGACGGGCTTCTTCTTCGGCTTGTTGCTTGGCTTCTCGCTCGGCCTCACGGCGGGTTTCCGTTTCCGCTCTTTG
>NZ_JBTEKS010000180.1:0-8642 GCF_054333355.1 Methylomagnum sp.
GAAACCTGGATGGCCCGTGGCGGGTGTCCGTGCGGACCCGGACGGGGGCTAGAGACCTTGTCGCAGGGTGTCGCGCCGTTTCTGCGCGGCTTCCAGCTCTTTGTGCAGGGCCTCCGCCTGGGCGCGTTCGGGGAAGTCCCGCTTGTCCTTCAACAGCACGTCCAGTTCCTTGCGGGCCTCCGCCTCGCGGCCCGCCTTAACGAGGGCCTGCGCGATGTGCAGGCGGATCTGGGTTTGTTGGGGCGCGTGTACCGCCGCGTCTTGCAGGAGCGTCAGGCCCTTGTCCACCATGTTGTTCTGCACATAGATCCAACCCACCGTGTCCTTGATTTCCGGGTTGGTTTCGCTGGCGGTGAGCAGCTTCTCGGCGAGGTCCAAGGCGCGTTTGTCGCCCTGTTCCTGATAGAGCCAAGCCAGATTGTTCTGCAGCAAGGGGTTGTTGGGTTTCAGGGCGTAAGCCCTTTCATAGGCATTCACCGCCTCTTTGCCTTTCCCTTTGGTTTGATAGCCAATGCCCAACATCAGCCAGGATTCCATATCGTCGCCATGGGCTTGCAGCCACTTGTTGAGCGCGTCGAACGCCGCCTGGTCATTGCCTTGGGCTTTGTGGGCCTGGAACAGGCGGCGCGCCAAAATGGCCGTGGGCGTCACCTGGTAAGCCTTGTCGTAGGCGGCGATGGCGTTCTTGTATTGCTTCTGGGCCAGCCAGATGTCGCCTTCCAATTGCCAGCCGACCGGCGATTGTGGTTGCCGCTGCTTGATGATGTCCGCCATTTTCTGGGCCTCCTCGTACTTTTTGTCGTCCGAGGCGAGTTGCACGGCGAGTTCGGCCTGGGCCAGATAGGCGGGGATGTAATCCGGTGCCGCCCTGGCGGCGTTCCGCCATTCCTCCCGTGCCCCGGTCTTGTCGCCGGCTTTGTAAAGGGCCTGGGCGAGTTGGTGCCGGTATTCGGGGTTGTCGGGCACTTTGTTGACGAGCTTTTTGAATGTGATCACCGCGCTTGAGACTTGATCGTTGGCGAGTTGCGCGACGGCCAGATTCTGCATGACCTGGGGCTGGTCGGGATTGTTGGCGTCCGCGTCCCGCGCCACTTCCAAGGCCCGCAGCAGCTTGCCTTGGGTCAGGTGGTACTTGGTCAGCATCAGCGAGGGCTGCGGCATCTTGGGATTCTTCTCCCGGGCCGTCTCCAGATATTGTTCCATTTGAGCGTAGTCCTTTTTGCCCTCGGCCACTTGGGCGAGGCCGATCAAGGCCGACACGCTGGCGGGGTTGTGCTTCAAGACGCCTTTGTACAACTCAATCGCGGCGTCGGTGTTGTTGGCGCTTATCTCAAGCTTGGCCAGGTTCACCGCGGCGGTGGCGTATTCCGGATTGAGCTTGAGGGCCGCCTTCCAATGCTCGCGGGCCTTATCCGGATCGCCCTTGGCCATGTAGGCGGCCCCGAGCAAATTCTCGGGCAACGGGTCTTCTTTGAGCTTGCCCTTCAATTTGTTGGCGGCTTCGATGGCCTCGTCCCGCTTGCCGTCTTGGAGCAGGGCCAGCACCAGCATCACGTCGGCTTGAAGTAGGTTCTGGTCGAGTTCCACGGCGGCTTTCAGGTCCGTCACCGCCTCGTCGAGATGGCCGGAGGCCATCCGCCCCAGCGCCAATTGCGCCTTGATGGTCGCGGCCTTCGGGTCGAGTTGGGCGGCCCGGGTCAGGTACTCCGTGCCCTGGTCGAACTGCTTGCTTTCGAGATAGGCGCTGCCCAGCAGCGACAAGAACTGCGCGTCGTCCTTGCCCAGGTCTTCCACCCCTTTCAGGAGGCTGATGGCCTCGGTGGGCCGATGTTGCTTCAGCCGGGTGGCGGCCAGCAGCTTTACGGCGGGCAGGTGCTTCGGAAGCTTGTTCACGAATTGCGAAAGTTGGCTCTCGGCGGTTTCCAATTCGCCCTTCTGGTAGGCGATGGTGCCCAGCAGCAGCTTGCTGGGCAGATGGTCCGGCAGCGCGTTCGACACCTTGGCCAGCAGCTCCTGCGCCTCGTTGAGCTTCTTTTGCTGGTAATCGACCACGGCCTCCAGGTACATGGCCAAGGGCACATCGCCGAACGCCTTGCGAACCACCGCCACGTCCTTGGCCGCTTCGTCCACTTTGTTCAGCGTGAGTTGGGCGGTGGCCCGCCCCAGCCGGGCGCGGATGTCGACGGGCAGAATTTTCAGCGCCTTGTCGAAGGCGTCAACCGCGCCGGGCAAGTCGCCGTTCAAGCGCTTGGCCTCGGCCATGATGACCCAGGCGTTGAGGTTTTTATCGTCCTTGCCGACGACCTTGGCGGCGTACTCGATGGTCTTGGCGAATTGCTTCTGTTGCGCTTGCAACATGGCCAGCCCGAGCAAAGCCTCGCTGGCGTCCGGGTCGAGCTTGAGGGCCGCGTCGAAGTTCTCCTGGGCCTTGGCCGGGTCGTTCTTGCTGATATAGGCGGCACCGATGATGCCGAAGATTTGGGCGCGGAGCGGCGGGGCCAAGTCCTCGTCGGGCTTGATGTTGTCCAGCAGGGACTTGGTGTCGTTTTGCAGCAGGTAGGCGCGGCCCAGGCTGGCGATCCATTTGTCCTTGGGCGCGTTGAGGTCGCGGGCCTTCTCGAATTCCTTGACGGCGGCGGGTCCATCGCCCAGTTTCATATAGGTTTCCCCGATCAAGAGCCGGGCGTCGGCGTTCTGGGGGTTATCCTTGAGGAAGTTTTTCAGCTCGATGACGGCGGCCTTGTGTTCGCCCTTGTCGAGATATTCCTTGGCCGTGTCCATCGAGCTGTCTCCCGCCTGCGCGGGATGTGCGCCCGCCAGCGCCGCCAGAACCACGAGTGCGATGAGCTTTTTTTGCATGTAGCCCCCTAAACCTTGAGATTGAATTTGGTTAAAAGTGCGTACAAGGTCGGCCTGGCCACTTCCAGGATTTCCGCCGCCTTGGTGATGTTTTCGCCGGATTCGCTGAGGGCCAGGCTGATGGCCTGACGCTCGGCGATTTCCCGGGCTTCCCGCAGGGTCAGCAGGCGCCGCTTGGCCTCGCCCGCCGCTAGTTCCATGTCCTTGGCTTCGATCAAGGGGCCGGTCGCCATGACCACCGCCCGTTTGACCTTGTGTTCCAGTTCCCGCACATTGCCGGGCCAGTGGTAGGCCTCCATGGCCGCCAGCGCCTCGGTGGTGAAGCCCAGCAATTGGCTGCGCCGCATTTGTTTGCAGAATTTCTCCAAAAAGGCCCGCGCCAACACCAGCACATCGCCGGTGCGGTTCCTGACCGGTGGAATGTTGATGGTCATTTCGTTGATGCGGAAGTACAGGTCTTCCCGGAACCGGCCTTCGCGGATGAGCTTGGTGAGGTTCTGGTGGGTGGCGCAGATGACCCGCACATCCACCTTGATGGGCTGCCGTCCGCCGACTCGCTCCACCACCCGCTCCTGCAGGACCCGCAGCAGCTTGGGTTGCAGCGGGAGGGGGATGTCGCCGATCTCGTCGAGGAAGAAGGTGCCGCCGTCGGCCAGCTCGAACTTGCCCTTGGTTTGCTGGGTCGCGCCGGTGTAGGCACCCTTCTCGTAGCCGAAGAGCTCGCTTTCCAGCAGGCTTTCCGGGATCGCCGCCGCGTTGACCGCGATGAAGGGCTTCTTGGTCCTGGGACTCAGGCCATGCAGCGCCCGCGCCAGCACCTCCTTGCCGGTGCCGCTTTCCCCCAGCAGCAACACCGTGATGTCGGTGGGGGCGAGCCGTTCCACCATGTGGCAGACCTCGTGCATTTCCGGGCTGGACGCGATGATGCCCTCCAGGGGGTTGGTGATGTGGACGCGCTGCAAGCGGCGGTTTTCCTCCTCCAGGGCGCAGAGGCGGAAGGCCCGGTTCACCACGAAGGCCAGGATCGAGGGGTCGATGGGCTTTTGATAGAAGTCGTAGGCGCCGAGGCCAATGCACTTGACCGCGTTCTGCTGGTCGTCGTTGCCGGTGATGACGATCACCTTGGTTTGGGGCGCCAGGGAGAGGATTTCGTTCAGCGTGGCGATGCCCTGGCTGATGCCGCCGGGATCGGGCGGCAGCCCCAAATCCAGCGTGACCACCGAAGGCTCGTGGCGCTTCACGGCGGCCAGGGCCGAGTCCTTGTCGTCGGCCACCAGCACCTTGTATTGGTCGAAACTCCAACGCAATTGGCTTTGTAGGCCGGGATCGTCCTCGACGATCAGCAACGTTTGGTCGCTCAAGCGGATTTAACCTCGTGTGCGGCTGGTTCCACCAATCTGGGAACGGTCGGGATAAGGAAACTGAACAAGGCACCCCCGCCGGGTTCGCTCCTCACCAAGAGGTCGCCGCCCAGCGAGCGGACATATTCGCGGCTTTCATAGGCGCCGATGCCCATGCCGGTAAGACCCTTGGTGGTGTCGAAGGGCTTGAACAAGCGGGCGAGGATGAACGCCTCGTCCATCCCGTGCCCATTGTCTTCGACTTCGACGATGGCTTGATCCATGCCATCCTCCGCCGGCCGCAGCCGGACCTTGACCTGACCGCCGCGTCCCGCCGCGTCCTGGGCGTTTTGGATGACATGCTCAAGGGCGGCGGCGAGACGGTCCGGGTCGGCCTGCACCCACGCCCTGGGTGCCATGACGTCAAGGCGGGGCGCGGGGAGCTGGCCGCTCCGGGAGGCGACCACATCCCGCAGCAGGGGCGCGAGTTCCACCTCGGCCAGCGCGTGCCCCGCGCCGAAATTCTTCAACTGCGCCATCAGGCGGCTCATTTTGCCCACCGCGTGGTCGACGGTGCGGATGGCGTCGCTCATGAATTCTGGATTGTGCTGGTGGCGCTCGGCGTTGCGGACCACTAGGCTCAGTTGCGCGATCAAATTCTTCAAGTCATGCAGCACGAAGGCCGACAGCCGGTTGAACCCTTCGAACTGGCGGGCCTCGGCCAAGGCGCGGGCCGCGTCCTCCAGGGCCAGATAGCTGGCGGCGAGGCGGCTGGAGGTCTTGAGGAAGTCGATGACCTCCCAGTTCCAGTGGATGGGGGTGCGCGGCACCGTCAATAGCAGCACGCCGTACAGTTCCCGTTCCTTATGGGCCAGCGGCACCAAGAGCCAGGCATTGGGGCTGGCGTCCAGCCACGCGGGCCGGTTCAGCCCCTCGTAGCCCTCCGGCATGGAGACCATTTCTTCGAGGTTGAGTATCCATTCTTTTTCTTCCATGTAACGGATGGCCAGATCGTGCCCGTCGATGTGCGGGATGTTGATGTCCGGGTCGCCGAAGCTCGCCCGCTGGATGAAGCGGTCGTAGGACTCGCGGACCCACAGCACGCCGCTGGGGCTTTCCACCGCTTGGCCCAGGGCGATGACGATGCGCTGCTCCAAGGGCAGCGGCGAGCGAGTATCGGACAAAGTATTAATAATGCGCAACCATTCCTGGCGGTAATCGTAGGCGTGATTGAAAAAGTTCTTGGTGAGGAACACCCGCATTCGCGCCCGCATCTGCCCGGAGAACAGCAGCAGCGCCAGCAGCAGGAACGCCCCCCCGAGAAACACGATCTGCGCCACCGTGCCCCATTCGCCGCCGTAGACCCGGATATAGTAGCCCGCCGTCGCCATCAGCAGGAGGTAAATGCCGGCCCCCAGCAGGGTGACGGAATGAAAGACCACCTGCCGGGAGACGAAAATGTCCAGCGCCCAGTCGGGGTTGCGGGCCGCCGACACCGCCAGCAACGGGGCCAACAGGGCGGAAATGGCGCCCCGCGCCGCCCAGATGTCCGGGTTGATGCGGTGGAACAGCAGGGCGTCGGAATATAAATAAAAGTCGTAGGCGAACATCCCGCCCAGGGCGAAGCACAGGAATTTGATGCGCCAGCGCAGGTCGGTGCGGGTGTTGCGGAAATACTGCTCCACCAGCGTCAGGCCCGTCAGGGCCAGGGCGATATGGCCGATGAGTTGGTAGGCGGGGCGGAAAACGCCGGGATAACGGGCTTCCAGGAAGGGCGCGCCCCACAGGTATAGCGACTGGATGACCGCCGCCGCCCAGAGTCCATTGCGGAGCAGCCGGGGGTTCTCGATGCCCGCCGCCTGGGTCGGGCTGTCCTCCGCCGGGCTGAGCAGCTTCGCGAGAAAGGCCAGCCAAATATAGGAATGGATCAGCTCGGCGGACCAGATCAGCCGGGCCGGAAAGATGTGATAGTTCTCCTGGATGCCCAACAGGCCGCACCACAGCGCGGTGGTGGCTGCGGCGAAAATCAGCAAACGGCCCCGGAGGCTCCCCTGCCAACTGACGAACAGGAGGATGTTCAGGATGACGTTAGCGGCGAATCCGGCGAAGTAGCTGACGGCCCCAATGTTCATAAGCTGTCCGGTTGACTGGCGCTCCAGTTTCCAGCGGTGGTGTTGAATCTATGCGATGCCGCTGTCATACCCGGCTTGTTCAACGGGCGCCCTTGCCCCAAATCACCACCTCGACGGTTTGCAGCATGATGAGGAAATCAAGGAACAGGCTGTAATTCTTCACGTAATACAAATCGTACTGGAGTTTCTCGATGGCGTCCTGATACCCCGAGCCATAGGGGTAACATAACTGCGCCCAACCCGTGATGCCGGGTTTAACCCGGTGGCGCTCCGAGTAATAGGGGATGGTTTCCGCGAATTTCTCGACAAACTCCGGGCGCTCCGGGCGCGGCCCCACGAAGCTCATTTCGCCCGTCAGCACATTGAACAATTGCGGCAGCTCGTCGATCCGGGTCTTGCGGGTGAAGCGGCCCACCCGGGTCACGCGGTCGTCGTTCTGGGTGGCCCAGCGCGCCCGGCCATCCAGCTCGGCGTCGGTCCTCATGCTGCGGAACTTGATGACCTTGAACAGCCGCCAGTTTTTGCCCACCCGCACCTGTCGATACAGGATGGGGCTGTTCCAGCCGCTTTCGATCATGATGGCCAGCGCGGCCAACAGCATGACGGGCCAGGCCACGGCCAGCAGGGCCAGACTCGCCGTGACGTCGAACACGCGCTTGCCGAGTTGCTGAATGCCGCTGTATTGGAAGCCGTCGGAAAACACCAGCCAACTGGGATGCAGGCAGTCGACCCGGATCAGCCCCGCCTCCCGCTCGAAGAAGCTCAGCAAGTCCACGACCTCCATCCCGCTCATCTTGCAATCGAGGATTTCGTCCACCGCCAGGCCGCCGCGCCGGTCGTCGGGCGCCACCACGATTTCCTCGATGTCCTGCTGGGTCGCGAATTCGTTGAGGGGAACCTTAAGGTCGCAGAGGCGGGCGGGATTGACCCGGCACGGCTCGTTGCCCATCTGGACGAAGCCGATCACCTGGAAGTTGGGATTGACCACGCGGGTTTCGAAATCGAGGATCATGTTGGCGTTGTAGCCCGCGCCCAGCACCAGCACCCGCCGCCGCAGCACCCGCCGGTCCACGACCCTCAGGAACAGGAACCGCGACACCAGCACCAGGGTCAGGGCCGCCAGCAAGGCGTAGCCGAACACGCCGCGCCCCACGAACACCTCCGGGAAGGCGTAAAACACCAGCCCCATGGCAATCGAGCCAACCAGGAAGGCGCCAAAAATCCGCAGCAACAGGCCCGCGTCGCCGCCGCTCTGGACCCGTTGGTACAGTCCCATGCCGGTGGTGCTGACCAGCATCATCACCGTGAAGATCGAGGCGGGGACGAACGGCGGCTCGATGACCGAATATGTCAAGGAGTTTGGAAAGAACCGGAGGAGGCTGCCTAAATAAAAGGCGGAGAAGAAAACGGCGGAATCAAGCAACAAGATAATCAAGTATATGCTAGAAATGTAATGCCGGAATATACGAATCATGTCCGCTCTTGTTGTAACTAAGTCGCGTCAATGGTAAGGATTGCGTATTTTAACTTTTGATTAATTATGTGCGCCCTGAAGGCACGATATTCATCATGGTTATTTCGGGAATGGGCGAAGCGGATGATTGCGAATTGGCAAGATCAATGAAATCACGAAAGCTCCCGGTTGAAATGAGTGAGGTAAAAGATTATTTTGAGGGAATAATTGATCCGGGGCTTTGCTGGATAACTGGATGCGGATTTGGTCGAGTGTCTGAATAGGCCGACCCTATGAGCGTGAATATAGTATTCGTGCGTTGTGGGCGGCTTCGCCAAACTCGGCATAATCTTAGCCCGGAATCCAGGCTTCTCCCAATAAAAACATGACGATTGATGGGGTGGGCGGGGCGGCGGGGCGTTTTTTCCGGGCAGCCGCTCCGGGCCATCGAGCGTCGCGCCATGTCTCTTTGGGTCCCCTCTCCCGGTGGGAGGGGGAGAAAATCACGTGGCGCGATTGCCCCGCCGGTCACGCGGGCAAAGCTTTCACGGCTCTATCCGCGTCCCTTACAATAGGCCCAGCGCGTGGCGACCGCCGATGGGTGGCGCCGCGCACCTCATCCCGCGAACAGCCCGCCCACAGGACGGCAATCGACCCCTCCTGCACGCTGGGCGGTTCGGCGTTTTAAACCATTCGGTCGCGTTGCGTCAATTTTGGCAGCTTTAATTGACACGACCACCGGCTTTGAAGATTTTGCGAGTACCCGGAGGCATGATGCGCACACTTGCGGAAGCGAAGATCGGGATTATTGGGCTGGGGTACGTGGGGCTGCCCCTGGCCGTCGAGTTTGGCAAGCAC